>JBEEGD010000271.1:0-13829 GCA_041166685.1 Acidimicrobiaceae bacterium
GGCGACCACGATCCACGCGGTCGCATGTTCGCTTTCGAGGACGAGATCACGCGGGTGCGCGACGAGGAGAACCGCAACGCCGCCGCGCGCACGGGTGCCAGCGAACCCGCCGTGAGCGCCGGGCTACAGGGCGATGCCATCCAACCCCTTGTGCTGCGCGTGCATCCGGGCGAGTGCCTGCGAATCGTCATGCGCAACGGGCTGCCCGAGGGTGAGGCTGCGAGCGTCGACGTGCACGGCGCGGGGGTGCAGGTCGTCGGCGGTGGCGGACCGGCTTCGGCCACCAATCCGAAGGCGTTCGCCGCGTCCGAAGCGACCGTGACCTACGAGTGGCAGGTGCCGTCGGACGAACCCGAAGGCACGCACTACCTCCACAGCGCCGGCGACGAGCGCACGCAGGTGCAGCACGGCCTTTTCGGCGCGCTGATCGTCGAGCCGTCAGGCTCAGAGTGGCTCGACCCGAGAACGAATCAGCCCGCGCACGGCGGGTGGGATGCGGTGATCACGCAGCCCAACGGGCCCGCGTTCCGAGAATTCGCCTTGATCTACCACGAGGTGGGTGACGAGTCCTACCAAGTCACAGATCGCCACGGCGCGTTCGTGCCGCTCGTCGACCCGCTCACGGAGGCCTACCGTCCGGGCAGTCGCGCCCTGAACTACCGCAGCGAACCATTCGGCAACCGACTCGCGCTCGGTCTGCAAACCACGAAGCACGTCGACGAGTCGCTGGCCTACAGCTCGTACTCCTACGGCGACCCTGCAACCCCGGCGCTACGCAGTTACCTCGGCGAACCGCTGAAGCAGCGCGTGTTGCACGGCGGGTCAGAGGTGTTTCACGTCCATCACGTGCACGGCGGATCGATCCGCTGGCGCCGACAACCCGGTGAGGAACCGACCGGGTTCGCCGATGGCTTGCAAAAACAACCGCCGCTGGTGCCGCAAGCGACCGAGCGCACCGACGCCCAGACGATCGGGCCGTCGGAGTCGTACGACGTCGCCGACGAGTGCGGCAGCGGGGGCTGCCAGCAGAGCGTGGGTGACCTCCTGTACCACTGCCACATCGCGCACCACTACTTCGCCGGTATGTGGGGCATCTGGCGCGTGTACGACACGCTTCAAGACGGCACCACGTCGACCGACGCGCTCCCTCCCTTCGCCGCGCTTCCCGACCGCCGCGACGCGGTGGCGCCCGCGGTGCCGGCCGCCGCGCTTGTCGGCAGGACCGTCGATTCGCACGGACTGAAGACCTCGATCGGTGCCGACAGCCTGCCCGCGTGGATCGAGCAGCAGCTGCCACCGCCGGGCGTCCCGAAGGGCTACGACGCGTCAGTGTGGAACTGGACACGCGAAGGTGATCGGTGGTTGGGAGAACCCGAGGCTTCGGACGTGTGGCCTGGGTACCGGTCCCTCACACCCGGCGAGCGGCCTGAGTTGCGCTTCGACCCGCACACGGGCCGGCTCGCGTATCCGTTCTTGCGACCGCACCTCGCGACCAGGCCTCCGTTCGCGCCCAACCACGGGCCGGCACCGTTCCTCGATCCGACCCCTTCTGGCGCCGACCCACCCGCTCCCGGCGCGAACGGGCCAGGCAGTGTGTGCCCTGCCGGCACGAAGGTGCGCCAGTTCGACGTGAACGCGATCCGGCAGGCGGTCCCTCTCGATCAGAAACAGGATCTCGTCGACAGTCGCGGCGAGCTGTTCGTGCTGCGGCAGCAGGAAGACGCGGTGCGCAACGATCCCTCGCGGCAGGTGCCGCTCGCGATCCGCGCCAACGCCGGCGAGGACTGCGTCGACGTCCTTCTTCGCAGCGAGCTCGACGACAACGCCGATCAACCGTTCAAGAAGGTCAGCCTGCACATCCACTTCGTGCAGTTCGACGCGCAGGCCAGCGACGGTCTCGATGCTGGGTTCAACTACGAGCAGAGCGTCCGGCCATTCCGAGCCGCGGGACAGGCCGTCACGACCACGACGCCTGCGGGCGCGACCGAGATCGGCGTGGCCGACGCGTCGTCGTTCACCTCCGGAGCCGTCGTCGGCGTCGGCGCCGATCAGGACGCGGGCTTCGAGGCGCGACGCATCGCCGCAATTCGAGGCAACACCTTGGTGTTCGACCGGCCGCTCGGGCACGACCATGCGGTCGCCGAGATCGTGAGCGCGGAGTTCGTGCGCTACCGGTGGTACCCCGACGCACAGTTCGGCACGTCGTACTTCCATGATCACGTCGACGCCATCCATTCGTGGGCTCACGGCTTGTTCGGCGCGCTCATGGCCGAGCCGCCTGGGTCGACCTACTCCGATCCGCACACCGGCAAGGAACTGCTCTCGGGCCCGGTGGCCGACATCCACACGGACGCCAAGGTGTCGACCGACGTCACCGGCAGCTTTCGCGAGCTGGCGCTCTTCGTGCAGGACGACACCAAGATCAATTCCGTTGGTCGCTCGACCGGAAGCGCGTACGGGTTGCGCGCCGAGCCACTGGACGGTCGCCCGGGGCCGCCCGATCAGGTCTTCAGCAGCCACGACCATGGCGACCCCGCCACGTTGACACTCGAGGCCAATCTCGGCGATCCCGTCGTCGTGCGCAGCCTCGTCGGGTCGACAAACGACATCCACACGGTGCACGTCGACGGCCACTGGTTCCGCGCGGAATCGTGGAGCGCAACGTCGCCGCCGATCAACACGATTCGCGTCGGCATCTCCGAGCGGTACGACCTCGTCATCCCTGCTGCCGGAGGACCGCAACGCATGCCCGGTGACTACCTCTATTACTCCGGCCGGCCGGTCAAGCTTCACGAGGGCAGCTGGGGGTTGGTGCGCGTGCATCCCGCGGGCGAAGGCGGTCTCGTCGCACTGCCCGGCCACGAGCATGTTCCATCGGCCGCCACGGAGGTGTGCCCGGCTGGCGCGCCCATCCGGCAGTTCGCCGTGTCGGTCGTCTCGGTTCCCTTGCCCATGCTGCACGACAAGCCCGGGAAGGTGTACGTGCTCGACAGCCAGCGCGACGCCGTCAGCTCAGGCCGGCAGGAGCCCGAGCCGCTCGTCCTTCACGCGAATGTCGGCGACTGCCTACAGGTGAGCCTCACCAACCAGACGACTGAGGGGCAGGTGACGTATCACTGCGATCTGCTGGCGGCGGATCCCCTCACGAGCGGAGGCGTCGCCGCGGGACGCGATCCGACACAGTCGGTGGCGCCGAATCACACCGGGACATTCACGTACTACGCATCACCTGAGATCGGCGAGACAGTCGCGATGGTTCGCGACTTCGGCGACGTGCTCACCAACCCGGGCGTCGGGTTGTACGGCGCGATCGTGATCGGAGCGCCAGGAACGACATATCGCGCCGACGGCCCGCAGGTCGACGCGTTCCCTCCACACCAAGCGCCGTACCGCGATGTCACGTTGTTGTTCCAGGACGAGGACGAAGCGATCGGCACGCACCGGATGCCGTACTCCGCCGCGGTGAAGGGCACCGTCGGCATCAACTACCGGGCTGCGCCGATCAATGATCGGCTGGGTGTTCCCGAGGATCCTTCGGCGGTGTACCGCACGGATCGCAGCGGAGACCCGCAGACGCCGGTCATCAGCGCGTTCGCCGGCGATCCATTGCGAGTCCATGTGCTCGCGCCATGGAGCGAGCAGGCGCAGGTGTTCGGCATCGACGGGCACGACTGGCCCGTTGAGCGCGGACACGCCGGCACCAACATCGTCGGATCGATTGCGGTGGGCGGCCTCGAGGCGATCACCATCGAACCGCGCGGTGGGGCGGGAGGTCTGGCGCAAGTGCCCGGCGACTACCTCTATGGCGACGCTCGTCTGCCCTACCGCGAGGCGGGCCTCTGGGGCGTGCTGCGCGTGCATCCGCGCGGCGGGTCAGTAGAGGGCCTGCGGCCGCTGCGTTCAGGCGGCTCGACCCCATGGGCGTCGTGGGCGGCGATCGCGATCGTGGTGCTCACCCTGCTGCTTCTCGGCGGGCGCTCGCGGCGAACGCGACGCACCCGCCGAGCGGTCAGCCGACCTTGACCGTGCCCTTCATGTCGGGATGGATGAGGCAGATGTAGTTGAAGGTGCCGGCCTTGCTGAAGGTCAGCTTGAACAGGAGATCGCCCTCGCTCTCGAACGATCCTGAGTTGTAGAAGCCAGAACCGTCGAACGTCCCACCGTCGACATTCGTGGGCGGCGGTGGCGGCGCGTCGCTCGCCGGCGGTCCGCCGTTGCCACCGTCACCGGCGGGCGGCGGAGGCGGTGTGAAGCCGGCGGCCGTGAACGACTTGGCATTGAAGTGCCACGTGCCATCGGCGTCTTGCGTGATGTCGGGGCGCGCGTCCTCGGGGGCGTTGAAGCTCACGGTGTGGAACGAGAGGTTCCACGTGACCGATCCGCCGACCGGAATCGACACGCTGCTGGGCACGAACTCCATCGCTCCGGCTTTGAGGTCTTGCGGGCCGACTCCCGCCTTCACCTCACCTGGCTTCGCGTCGGTCTTCGCCTTGTCGAGCTCCGGCTGGACCTTCGCCACCTCGTCGTCGAGCTGCTTCTTGCCGGCCGCGTCAACCGCCGCCGCGTTCTGCACGGTGGAGTCGCCTTTGGCCACGACGTTGATCTTGCCGCTCATCTCCGGGCCGTGGAACAGGCAGATGAAGGTGTACGTACCCGTCGGGATGCTGTCCGTCAGCTTCAACGCGAAGGTCTGATCGTCCTTCAGCAGACCGCTGTTGAAGAAGCTCTGCGTCCCGTCGAACGAGTCGGCCGTCTTGGTCGAGCACGGATCGGCTTCGGGCGCGAACTCACCGGCTTTCACCACGCACGGCTGGGCCGCGGACTGGTTCAGCTTTACGGCAGCCGGGTTGCTGAAGTCGGCATTGTCAGGGACGACGAACGGAATCTTGAGCGCCGCGACCTCGGGAGGCGGAGGACCGTTCTGCTGCTCGGGTGTGAGCCCTTCGAAGATCTTCACGCCCTTGTTGATGCTGTCACCGACGGTCACTGTGTGCGGCTCGCCCCGGAAGTTGCTGTGGAACTTGACGGTGCTGCCCTGCGCCACCGTGAGGTCCTTGGGGTAGTACTCGATCGCTTCGAAGTTGAAGGCGCCGGACTTGTTGTCGACCTGCACGGTCACGGTCGACGCATCAGCCGTGCTGGCCGAACTTCCCGCGCTCGCCTGCGTCTTGGGCTTGTCGTTGCTGCACGCTGCGAACACCAGCAACGCGACTGTCATCGCGCAAATCGCCCGCTTGCTCATGTTGTCCTCTCCCGACCCGGCACCCCACCCGGTCGTCGCGGCGGGCATTCTGCCGCGTTCGGGAACCGCGTGCACGGGTCCCGCGGACTAGTTAGCCGCGAACTGAATCGGCAGGTGTTTCGGTCCGGAGATGAAGGTCGACGCGAGCCACTCCGTCGCACCAACTGGGCGGACATCGACAAGTCGGGTCAGCAGCTCGCGCAAGAGCGCTTGAATCTCGATGCGCGCGATGTGCGCGCCGAGACAGAAATGCGGCCCACCGCCTCCGAACGCGACGTGGTCGTTGGGTGAGCGGTTGAGATCGAGCTGGTCGGCAGTCGGGCCGAACGCGTCGGCGTCGCGGTTGGCCGACCCGTAGTACATGACCACCTTCTCGCCCGAGCTGATCTTCACGCCACTGAGCTCGGTGTCCCGCGTCGTCGTTCGCCGCATGTAGACAACCGGGCTGACCCACCGCAGCATCTCCTCGACAGCCGAGCCGAGCCGCGCGTCGAGATCGGCGGTCAACCAGTCGAACTGATCCGGATGCGCGAACAACGCGTCCATCCCCCCGGCGACGAGATTGCGGGTCGTGTCGCCACCGGCGTCGATGAGCAACAAGAAGAAGAGGTTGAAGTCGATGAGGTCGAGCTCGTGGTCGTCGACGGCGGCCAGCGCAATGAGGGTCGCCAGATCGTCGGCGGGCTCGGCTCGCTTTCTCTCCCAGACCTCGCGGGCGTAGTTGAACATCTCGAGCACCGCGCCCATCGCGGCCCCGGCCGGTTGGGACTCTGGTGCCGCGTGGATGGTTTCGGTCAGCCGGTAGAGCGCAACGCCGTCGTCGTGAGGAATCCCGAGCATGTCGGCGATCACGTACGACGGCATCAGCCCTGCAATGTCTTCGACGAGGTCGCACTCGCCCATCTCGATGACGTCGTCGATGATGCGCTGCGCGAGAACCTCAATTCGCGGCCGCATCGCCTTGGCCGCCTTGGGAATGAACTCCGATGCCACCAACTTGCGCAACCCGGTGTGGTGGGGAGGATCCGTCGAGATCATCATCTTGTGATCACCGACCTCGAGGCTGGCTTCGCCATCGGGAATCATGATCGTCGGAATCGACGAGAACGTGGCTGCGTCGCGGCCAATGCTTTTCACGTCGCGATAACGCGTCACCGCCCAGAATCCGTCGCCGTCGGCCTCCGGATGCCAGTGGACCGGATCGTTGTCGCGCAACCACGCGAATTGATCGTGCGGTTGGCCGTGGGCGAACGACTCCGGCGACAGAAGGGCGATGTCGGTCACGCGAGCGACGCCCAGAACTTCTCGAGCATCGCCGCGCCGGCTGTCGGATCCTGCAGCATCCACCAGTGACCGACATCAGGCAGTTCGGACACGCTCGCACCGGCCCTCGTCGCGGCGTTCTTCGCGCGCTCTTCGGCGAGGAACGGATCGTCAGCTGGCACCACGACCATCCCCGGTTTGGGAATGTCGGCGAAGTCTGGGGCCCACTCCTTGCCGACGCTTGTCGCGGAACGGTAGAGGTCGAGGATGCAGTCGGCCATCGTTTGGTCGAGGCCCGCCATCTTCATCGCCTCGTCGTGCGGCACGCCGAAGGCCTCGAACACACCCGCTTGCTCCTCACGGGGTAGCGCGAGTTGGCTCGCGAAGAACTCCTCACCTGCTCCGGGTGTCTGCCAGATCTTGGCGAAGTCGTGCCATTCGAAATCGACGTCGCCGAGACCCGCGGCGTCCGTCACCCACGACCGCACGAGATCAGCTCGCGTGCTGACGAGCCGCACCGTCAGGCCCCCGCCCCAATCGTGGCCGACGAGATCGATCGGGCCCTGACCCTGCAATCCCTCCAGCTCGCCGGCGAGCCAGGCCACGTAGTCCTCTTTCGTCGCCCCGAAGCCGGCCGGTCGCGGGCACCCGAACCCCGGAAGCTGGAGGGCGACGACGTCGGCGCGCTGGAGATGCGACCGCAGAGGATCCCAGACTGCAGGGGTCTCGGGGACACCATGAACGAAGACGGCAGGCATGCGGCACAGCCTGTCATGGTCGGCCGACCGCGCGATCGCGACGAGCCGACGCGGTACCGTCATAGAGCTTGCTCGGAAGGAGTCGGACGATGAGCCTGCTGGTCCGCGATCCCGAGCTGGGGGGAGAGCCGTTCTACGGAGACGGCGAACCGTCGGCTCAAACGCCGGTTGCTGTGTTGCGGCCCATGCTCGTGCTGCTTGGCGCCGCAGCTCTTGGCACGGCGGTGCTCCACGCGGCATTCACGCCCGCCCATTGGGCCGAGACATGGAGCCATGGCCTGTTCTTCGCCGTCGTCGCATGGTTGCAGGTGGCGCTCGCCGTTGCGATCGTCGCCCACCCATCGCGACGTGTGTTCGCTCTAGGAACGTTGAACATCGTCGTGATCGCCACCTGGGTGATCTCCCGCACCGCCGGCGCTCCGTTCGGGCCCAGCGCAGGCGTCGCTGAGGACATCGGCGTACCGGATCTTCTTGCCACCGCGCTCGAAGCGATCCTGGTGGTCGGTTGCGTCGTGCTTCTGTGGCGGTCGCGTGGCGGGCGCGCCCTCCGCGCCGTACAGGGCTCTCGCTGGTTGCTCGCCACGGCCGTCATCGGCAGTGTGGTCGTCGCGGCGGCATCAACTGCGGCGCTCACTCCGCGCTACGCGGGTGCGCACACGCACGGCGGCACGGTGAGTACGACCGGCGGCGTGGCCGCTGATGGACACACGCACGATGGCACCGGTACCGCCGCGGTGCCCGTGCTCACCGGCAATACGCCCTGCGAGAAAACCGGCCCTCCCGCGTCGCAGGGCAGCCTTCAGGACGCCGAGGGACACAACCATCGTGGCCCGGTCGAACAGATCACGATCGATCGTCCGACTGCCGTTGCCCTCCAGGAGCAGCAGGCGCTGGCCCGCGGCGTCGCGCTGCAGTATCCGACCGTGGCCGCCGCACAGGCCGGCGGCTACCACGCGTCCACGACCTACGTGCCGTGCATCGGTGCGCACTACACGAACATCGGATTGGTCGGGGCGTTCGACCCGGCCAAGCCGTCCGAGTTGCTGTTCGACGGAACAAAGCCCGACAGCAAGATCGTCGGGTTGAGCTATCTCGTGTACCACGCGGGTGGTGCACCTGCCGGGTTCGCCGGTCCGAACGACCACTGGCACCAGCACAATGCCAGCGGCGGCCTGTGCTTCTCCCGCACCAACGGGCAGGCAATCGGAGCCGAGGACGTCACGCAGCAGGAGTGCGCGGCGATCGGCGGCATCAAACGGGAGCTTCCCGACATCTGGATGATGCACGACTGGGTCGTACCCGGTTGGGAGTGCAGCTGGGGCGTCTTCGCTCCTGAGTGCCCTGAGCTCGGTGGCACCGTCGGCGCCGACGCCTGGACCACCTAAGCGAAGGGCTTGTCCCCGAAGAGGTACCGCGGCCCGCTGCCGTAGACCGCGGCCGCATCGCCAGGGTTGTACAGCACGCACGTCTTGAGGGAGAGACACCCACAGCCGATGCACGACGTGAGCTCGTCGCGTAGCCGTTCGAGGACCGCGATCTGTTCGTCGAGTTGCGGTCGCCACGTCCTCGACAGGCGAACCCAATCCGCCTTTGTGGGAGTGCGCTCGTCGGGCAAGGACGCGAGCGCCGCCCGAATCTCGTCGAGCGAGAGACCGACTCGCTGTGCGACACGGATGAACGCCACCCGCCGCAGCATCTCACGGTGGAATCTGCGCTGGCCTCCGCTCGAGCGCTCGGATCGGATGAGGCCTTCCTTCTCGTAGTAGCGCAAGGCCGAGGTCGCGACGCCAGTTCGGTCCGCAACCTCGCCGATCGTGAGCCAGTCCGCAGCCACAACCACCAGACTAGAACACTTGACTTGAAGTCAACTTCATGTTTTACGGTCAACCTCCATGGACGACGACCGCACGTTGATCGCATCTGTCGCCGCACGCATCGCGGTGCCCAAGGCGGCTGCAGCCGACTCGTTCGTGCTGCACGCGCCGCTCGAGCTGCTGGCGCGAGCGGCCCTTCTGCCTCACGTGAGCATCGCCGCGCGAACCGCTGCCCGCGAGCGCCTGCGGTGGCTGGCGGACCAGTACGACGCGGCCGGGGATCCCGTCGATGAGCCGGCTCCGATGGACGTGGCCTCTGTCGAGGACGGAGCGATACGCCTCACCGTGGCCCTCGACGCCGGGGAACTCGACGACGTCGACCGTCTCGCGCAATGGCTCGGATGGCACACCACCGCCTCCGAACTTCGCTACCTGCTCGCCGAACCGGTTGCGGCGTCGCTGGCGGCCGCGGCCCACGCCAGCATCCTGCTGTACCTCCTCCCCCGCGTCGCCGGAGTTCCGGGGAGCCTCCTCCGAGGACCGGCACGCGAGCTGGCCCGCTATCCGGACTGGCGCCTGCGGTGGTTCGAGGACCCCGACGAGATCGTGACTGGCGCGGGGACCTTGGCCGAAGCACTGCTCGACGTTCCGATGCTCGGTCTGCCGGGCAGCAACTTCATCTTTCCGATCATGAACCAAGCGGAAGAGAGCGGCATCGCCGCGAAATTGCTCGGCGGTCTCACCGGCCTTGATGTCGACGTGCGAGCCGCCACGCGCGACCTGTCGAGGATCGCCGCGTGGTCGATGCTGCAAGAGCCGCCCGAGCACGCGCCGTACGGCTGGAGCCACTGCCTCACGATGCCCCAAGCGGTGATGGCGCTCGCCGGTCACGGCGCCGAGCCGCGCACCGCAGTGGCGGTCGCGGCCACGCACGTCGTCGGCTTCCGCGCCGCGCTCGGCGAACACCCGCTCGCCGCCGACTACGAGCCCGATGCGCCGACGACGAGCGACGTCGGCGACGCGATCACCAGCGGACGGGACGATGCCGCATCGACGGTATGGCACGCGCCGGCCTCTGCGCTCGACGACATCGTCACCGAGTTGGCGACTCGAGCGGCGTTGCATCACGACGCTCATCTCGTGAAGTACACGCTCGCTTGTCTCGACGCCGCCACCGCCGATCCGACGCACCGCCGTCTCTATCTGTCCGCCGCCGCATCCCTGTCGAGCTGGTGGGCCCAACAACCGACCGACGGCTTCCTCGACTGATGCGTTCGCGGCCGTCTTTCTTGATCTCAAGGCGGCATAACGACCTAGTTTTCGGTCGTGAAGGTCAAGGACTTGATCGCGGTCGTGACCGGCGCCTCCTCGGGCATTGGGGCGGCGACCGCCCTGCGGCTGGCCGAGCAGGGCGCCACGGTGATCGGAGTGGCCCGCCGAGAGGACCGATTGGCGGAGGTCATCACGGCGTGCCAGCGCCACGTCGCCGCCAGCGTGGCCCATGTGGGCGACGTCAGCTCACGCGCGGTCGCACGCGAGATCGTGGCCGACGCCGAGAGCCGCTTCGGGCGGGTCGACATCTTGGTGAACAACGCCGGGATCAGCCCCCCGGAGGATCCGCTGCACCACGCGGCCGACGATGTCGAGGCCATCATGGCCGTCAACTTCTACGGGCCGATCTATCTCGCGGACGCGGTGCTGCCGGGCATGGTTGCCCGCGGCCGAGGATCGATCGTCAACGTCACCTCCGTCTCGGGCTACGTACCCGCACCTGGCGAACCGGCGTACGGCGCGTCGAAGGCCGCATTGTCGCGCTGGTCGCACGGCTTGGCCATCGAGCTGCACGGGAGCGGCGTGCACATCGGTGTGCTCAGCCCGGGACCGATCGACACGGAGATCTGGGACCACACGGGCAACGAGTACCACGGCAAGTTGCACTCGCCGACGGTCGTGGCCGACGGCGTCGTGCGGATGATCGAAAGGCGCCTTGTCCACCTGACGGTGCCCCGACGGTTTGGTGGGGTCGGCGCGATGTATCCGCTGATCGGCCGCCCACTGCGCTGGGGTCTGCGGCGCTATGCGGCCGCCGAGGCAAAGCGAGCGAACGCGTCGTCGTCGTAGCGCTCGAAGAACGTCGACAACACGTCGCTGGCGTGACCGAACGACGACGCGGCGAAGAGCACCGGCTGGTAGTGCGCGATGTCGTACGCCGTTGACCCCATCGACGGGATGTCGAGGGGGCGGACCTCTGCGTCGCGAAACAACTCGATCTCGGCGTAGGACGAGAGGAGCCCCGCGCCGTACGTGCGGAGCTCGTCGTGCTCCCACACGACTCCGAACTCGAGGCTGAACCAGAACACTCGACTGAAGAACTCGAGCGCCGCAGCCGTCTGGCAACGCCGAGAGGCCTCACCGGCCAGCCGGTACAGCTCGGCGAACGCCGGATGCGCGAGCGAGTTGCAATGACCGATCACTTCATGGATCACGTCGGGCTCAGGTGTGTAGAAGGGCACGCTGTGGTGGCGTACGTACTGCGTCGACAAAAAGCACCGGTCGGCAAGCGCGCCGTAGAACACACGGGTGGGCACGAGCCCGCCGACAGGCTCGACGCGAAAACCGGTGAGGGCGCAAAGGCGTTCGCTCACTTCGTGCAACTGCGGCACGCGATCGCGACGCAATGCGAGGAGGTCGGCCCCTTCGAGATAGGCCGCGCAGGCAAAGCGTTCGTGCTTGCGACCGAGCTCAGCCGACACGGTGCGCCACACCTCGTCTTCCTCTTCGACGTAGGTGACGTCAGGGATCGGCTGACCGGCCCGAAACCGGGCTGCCACCTCGGCGATGGCGGAGCGTCGGTCCCGGTAGGCACGATCGGCCACCCCGGGATGATCGGCTGGGAGCTCGAACAGGTCAGCGTCGATCACGAAGGTCAGTGTCCTCCGCAGTCTGCCGATCGTCCAGCGATTGCCCAGGATCGGGTCAGTCTGCGTATCCAGACGGGCATTGGCTTGGCAAAACGTACAAGAGCCGCAGGTCAAGATGTGCAGGGCCTTCCACATTGGTCGCTCAACCGTCGCCAGGTAATGTCCGGCCCGTGACGGAGGACGCCCCACTCAGCGTGGTTGCCGCAGTCGACAAGGGTGTCGCTCGGGTCACACTGCGAGGCGAGCTCGATCTCGACCGGGCCGGCGCGGTCGCCGCCCAGCTCAGCGACCTCGCCGGTCAGGGCGCCTCGTCCGTCGTCGTCGACGTGAGCGGCCTCAACTTCATCGACTCGTCAGGGCTGCGGGCCCTGTTGAGCGCCCGCGAACAGCTCGAGGGTTCAGGCGCGACCCTGCAACTCACCGATCTGAGCCCGGCCGTCGAGCGCGTGCTCGAGATGACCGGCACCCGCACGCTTCTGACCGGCAGCTAGTCCGCGACGCGATCTCCGGCCGCCCGTTGCAAGGCCGTGAGGCTGCTGCGTAGGAGGCGGGACACATGCACCTGGCTCACGCCGACCCGCTCGGCGATCTCGCTCTGACTCAGTCCTGCGAAGAAGCGCAGCTCAACGATCGATCGCTCGCGTTCGGGCAGCGTCTCGAGTAGCTGAGTCACGAGCAAGCGATCGTCAGATCCCTCGAGGAACTCGTCGACCGTGCGCAGCGCCTTGCTTTCGCGACGACCGTCGTCGTCGTCACTCGCACTCACCAGTGGCGTTGTGCGATAGGCGCCGCCGGCTTCGATTGCTTCCAACACATCGTCAACGCTCACACCGAGGTGCTCCGCGATCTCGGCGGGGGTTGGCGGATGGCCGCTCTCACCGGAGAGGAACTCGATGGCGTTGGCGAGATCGACGTGCAGATCCTTCACGCGCCGCGGCACTTTGATGGCCCACGTCGCGTCGCGGAAGTGACGGCGGAGCTCGCCCATCACCGTCGGAATGGCATAGCTGGCGAATGAAACCCCAACCTCGGGATCGAATCGTTGCACGGCCTTCAAGAGGCCGAGTTGTCCGACCTGGATCAGATCGTCCAGCGGCTCACCTCGGTGCTCGAAGCGCCGCGCGCAATGGATCGCGACCCAGCGATGCTCCTCGATCAGCTGGTTGCGCAGATCACGGTCACCGGTTTCGCGATGGCGACGGAAGCGGCTCTCAACCGATTCCTCCTCAGTCATCAGCGCCAGTGGCTCTCTTCTTGCGCACTCGCACGCGGATTTGCCCGTTTTCGGCGTTGAGCTCGTGGTCGTCGGCAACCACCGCGAGGATCTGCCGGCTGAGCGCGAGGCGATCGGGCTCGAATGCCGCACCGTCTGCCGCCGCCTGCGTGGTTCCAACAACGGTGACCTCGCCGTCGCCCAAGTCAAAGCCCAGTTGCAACGCGGAACCATTGCCGCCCTCGACCATCGCGGTACACAACTCGTCGACCGCGATGCGCAAATCTTCGACTTCGTCAACGTCGAAGCCGGCAGTTGTTGCAACGCCGCTCGCAACCAGCCGCGCGATCCGCACAAGGCGCGTGTCGGCCGGCAGTACCAACTCAATCAAACCGTCCCGCTGCTCGTTCACTGCAGTTTTCCTTCGCTTTGAAGTAGGCGCCGGCGACGTTAGCGGGCCGTCTCATGTTTGAGTTCCCCCAACACATGGGGACCCCAAACAGGACCTTCGATCGAAAGGAACCTCATGGGTAGCAACATCGATGACGCAAAGGGGCGTGCGAAGGAAGCCGCCGGCGACCTCACGGACAACGACCGTCTCAAGCGAGAAGGCAAGGC
>JBEEGD010000272.1:0-3380 GCA_041166685.1 Acidimicrobiaceae bacterium
CCGTCGTGCAGGTCACGCTCGATGCGTCGCCGGGTCTCGTCGGCGGCGGCGACCACTCGCGCGCGCGATGCAGTGAGCTCGGTGCGGCTCTCGACGTTCGCGATCGCGCCCGCGAGGAGCTCGGTGAACGCCGCGAGGCGTGCCTCGGTGGACGCCGGCAGTGGCCGGTCGTGTATCGAGGTGACTCCGAGCGCGCCCCACAGACGGCCCTCGACGAGGATCGGGATGGCGACCACGGATCGCATGCCCAGCTCGCGCCCAGTCTCGCCGAGCAGGCCGGAGAGGACCGAGGGGTCGTCGATCCGCGCCGCGCGGCCCGTCTGCACGATCAGCGTCGGGACGTTCGTGCCCCCGAGGACCCAGCGCCGGCCAACGGACGGGATGAAACGGTTCAGCCGGTCCCAGGTGGCGAGCTGGGTCACGGTGCCGTCGGACTCGAACCGTCCCACGCCCACGGTGTCGACGACCATCAGTCGACCGACCTCCTCCGAGATCGCCGCGAACAGCTCGTCGGGTCGTGCGCCGTCGATGACGAGCGTCGCAACTCGCCGCAACGCCAATTGCTCCGCCGTCAGGCGGGAGAGCTCGTCGACGAGGAAGCCGACGACAGAGCCGATGACCACGAACGCCACGAGGATCGACAACTGGGCCGGCTCGTGGTTGGCCAGGCTCCCATAGGGGAAGCCGAACACAAGCTCCTGCGCGAGCAGACCGACGAGGACCGCGGTTATCGCGGGTCGCACGCCACCGATCAGCGCTACGGCAACGACGACGAGCAGCGCGACGAACAGGAGACTGGCCGGCGGGATGGACGAACCGGCCAGGCGTGCCCCGACCGTGAGTATGGCCGGCCCGCCAGCCGCCATGCCCCAGGCGGCCACTGGGCGCCGTCGAGGCAACCATGCGGTGCGGCGCCATGACTGGCTCCGGAGACGCCGTACGGCGTTCACGCATCCGACCGTAACCCATAATCGTGCGCGTGACCACGAGTCGCACCAAGGTGGTTCTTGCCGACGACGACGTCCTGCTCCGCGAAGGCCTGGCGAGCCTTCTCGAACGTTCCGGCTTCGAGGTGGTGGGGCAGGCGGGCAACGGCTCGGAGCTGATCGAGCTGGTCCGCGCTCGCCGTCCTGACCTCGTCGTGGTGGATGTCCGGATGCCTCCGTCGAACACGACGGAGGGTCTCGACGCGGCAAGGGCGATCCGAGAGGAATTTCCGAGCATCGCGATCGTGGTCCTCTCCGCGCACATCGAGCTCGAACACGCGACCGACCTGCTCGCTGCCGGGCATCGCAGCGGCTACCTGCTCAAGAGCCGCGTCACCGACATCGCCGAGTTCGTCGATGCGTTGCAGCGAGTCGTCCGCGGAGGGTCGGTCGTCGATCCGGCCCTCGTGCGGGAACTGGTCATGGCGCGCCACGCGGACGACCCGCTCGACAATCTCACTCAACGCGAACGCGAGGTCCTTGCTCTGATGGCCGAAGGCCGCTCAAACGCCGGGATCGCGACGCAGCTCTGGGTCACCGAGGGAACGGTCGAGAAGCACGTGCACGGCATCCTCAGCAAGCTCGGCCTGCCCGAGTCGCCCACAGATCACCGTCGCGTGCTGGCCGTTGTCGCCTACCTCGGTGCCCGATAGGGGACCCATGCGGCGGGCTCACCCGATACCCAGGCCATCGGCCTGACGCCGCCTCTCAGCGCTGGCCGAGGAGCTGCTCCAAGCGGTCGAGTATCACGTCGAGGCCGAAGAGGAACTCGGTCTCGTAGTCGTAGCCGGCCGTCGCGACGTAGCCGCCGACGACCTCGACGAGATGGGGGTAGGCGGACAGGGCATCTGCGTAGTCGACCATCTGCTGCTGCGCCACTGCGGCGAAGTCTTCGGGGGTCTGGGGGGTCATGTCGCTCTGTTGGAGCGCGAAGCCGTAGATGTAGGCGTCCTGGACCGACATCGCGTGGACGGTCATCTCGATCGAGAAGCCGGCGGCGCGAAGGCAGCCGAGGACCGCGTTGTGGATGTGGAGGTTGTTGGGCCCGTGGGTGGACCGGCCCTCCATCTCGCCAATCGCCCAGCGATGCTCGTTGAGTGCCTGTCGGGTCGAGACCGCCCGCTTGCGCAGCTCCGCCTTCCAGTCTCCGTCGGCCGCGGGCGCGTCGATCTCGCTGAACACGATGTCGACCATCCCGTCCAGGAGGTCGGTCTTGTTGGCGACGTGGTTGTAGAGCGACATCGCCTCGACCCCGAGCTCCTTGGCGAGCTTGCGCATCGTCAGCTCTTCGGCGCCGCGTTCGTCGGCCAGGGCGATCGCGGAGCGCAGGACGCGCTCGCGGCTTAGCGGCGTCCGTTTCTGCGGGTCCTGTCGGGTCTTGACCGCCATCTCGTCATCTCCTCCGGGCGCCGCCAGCGTAAGTCGCGTGGCGGCGGCCTTGACTTACTTACGGCGTAAGTGTATTACTTCCATCAGCAACTTACAACGTAAGTCTTTAGCACCAACGAAAGGACGGACCGGATGTCCAAGCGCAACTCAATGACCACGCTCACGCGATGGGTGCTGGGTCACAAGAAGCTCGTCGTCGGACTTTGGATCGTCCTGGCCGTCGCCGGCTTCGCGGCCACGAAGCCGGCCAGCGATGCGCTCTCGACGACGTTCAACATCCCCAGCAGCGAGGCATTCGCGGCCAACAGTCGCATCGCCGCGATCTACGGCAACGGTGGTGACATCGCTCCCATCGTCGCTGTCGTGACGCTGCCGAAGGGCAGCACCGTCGATTCTCCCGGCGTCGGGCGCGAGCTCAGTGCGGCGCTATCCAAGGTCACCAGGGCGCTGCCGCATGCGCGGCTGGCCTCGTACGCGACGACCCACGACCGCGCCTTCGTCTCCAAGGACGGTCGCACGACCTTCGCGCTGGTCGCCATCCCGAGCGCCGGACTCCATCCGGGGCAGGCCGAGGCACGCAGGGCTCAGGCGGCGCTGTCCGGTGTGGACGTCGGTGGGGCGCCAGTCCGGATCACCGGGCTGGACGCGCTGCGCGCGGCGGCCGCCGACGGCGGCAAGGGCGGTGGCGCGAGCCTCGCCATCGAGGCCCTCGTCGCGGGTGTCGGTGCCCTGCTCGTGCTGGCCTTCGTCTTCGCGTCGTGGACGGCGTTCGTCCCGCTGCTCATGGCGATCGTCGCCATCCCGACGACCTTCCTGCTGATCTGGCCGCTGGCCAGCGCGACCGACGTATCGGTCATCGTGAAGTTCCTCGCGGCGCTGATCGGCCTGGCCATCGCCATCGACTACGCGCTGCTCATCGTCGTGCGCTGGCGGGAGGAGCGCCTGCGCCCTGACACGACCAACGAAGCGGCGGTCATCAAGGCGATGCAGCACGCCGGCCGTGCG
>JBEEGD010000273.1:0-6236 GCA_041166685.1 Acidimicrobiaceae bacterium
TCGGCATCGTCGGCATGGTCCATCTCGCCGGCGACTGGTGGCTGGAGCGCCGCACGATGACGCGCGCCCACCTGGTCGACGACATCACTGCGCTGCTCTGGAATGGCCTCGGCGGCCTTGCCCCTCGAAACCCCGAACCCCGTGAGGACGCACAATGACTCTTGCCGCGCAACCAGGTGCCCAACTCGAGCGTTGGGACTTGCTCGTGATCCTGCTCGTCGCCTTCGGAGCGATCGTGCTCGCGCTCGCCATCACCGGTCGGCGGGCGCGACGCGACGACAACTGGCTCCTCTGGGTGCCCAACGGACTCGAACGCGTGACCGCCATCCCAGGTTGGGCTGCCGGAATGATCGGCACCGCCGCGTTCGGTCTCCTCGTGGCGGGCATCGGCTTCTACAACGACGTCGCGTGGCACGTTGGTCGCGGGCGCGACAAAGAACTGCTCACCGCGCCACACACGATGATCATCGTGGGGCTCGGGCTCATCGCGTTGGCCGCGGGCATCGGCATCGTGTTCGCCACGGTGCAGCGGGTCGACACGGCATTGCGCGTGAAGAACCTGCGCGTGCCGTGGTCAGCGATTCCGCTCGGCCTGCTCGGTGTATGCGCGCTCAGCGGCTTCCCGCTGGACGACTTGTGGCACGCGACGTACGGCGTCGACGTCACCATGTGGAGCCCGACGCACATGCTGATGATCTGTGGCGCAGCCTTCAGCTTGATCGCCGCATGGCTCGCGCTCGCGGAAGCCGGTGTGAGCTTCCGTGAGAATCGGTGGACGAAGATCGCTCACTTCATCGCGGCGTGGTTCGTTCTCGCCGGCTTGACCGCTCCGCTCGGCGAGTTCCGCTTCGGTGTCCCGCAGTTCCAGCAACTCTTCCACCCCGTGCTGCTGCTTCTGGCGGCCGCATTCGCGTTCGTGCCGACTCGCATCGTGCTCGGACGCGGTTGGGCCATCGCGTTGGCGCTGGCGACGTTCCTCCCGGAAAGCATCGGCCTGATGTCGAGCACCGGGGACAACGGATTCGTACCCACCCGCACACCGGGAATGTTCCTCGCCTCTGCTGTCGCCGTCGAGCTTGCGGCCCTGCTGTTCGGGACGGAGCGCCGTCTGCGTTTCGCCATCACCTCCGGTGTCGGTGTCGCGACCATCGGCCTCGCCGGTGAATGGCTCTGGAATCGCAACGCGACCCAACCTTGGAACGGCGTCCTCATGCGCGACGCGGTGATCATCGGTGGCGTCGTTGCCATCGGTGCTGCGGTGCTGGGCGCGGCGTACGCGGGAGCAGTGAACCGCCAGCCGGGCCGGCTACCGCGGGTAGCCGTGTTGCTGGGCGCAGTTGCGGTCGTGGTCGCCCTGTTGCTCCCGATGCCGCGCCGTACCAGCAACGTCGTGGCCCAGATCGATGTGACGCGCACGGGCGATGAGGTGTCGTTGTCGGTGCATCTGGATCCACCGGACGCGGCGCAGAACGCGCGTTGGTTCCAAGCCATCGCGTGGCAGGGCGGCGGGCTCCGGGTCGTCGGTCTCCACGCGGTTGCGCCTGGCACCTACGTAGCCGACGCTCCGCTCCCGGTCGGCGGCAAGTGGAAGGCGATGCTGCGCCTGCACACCGGTGCGGTGATGATGTCGGCGCCTGTTTTCCTTCCGGCGGATCCCGAGATCGGCGTTCCCGAGATCCCTGCCGTCTCGCGCACCATCGCGTTCGGCGATGAACAGCAGTACTTGATGCGCGAGGTGAAGCCCGGCCCGAACACCGTCATGGTCATTGCCTACGTGGTGATCGGCCTCGTGGTCACCGCCTGGGCCGCGGCGTTCGTGCTGGCCTGCGTCCGGATCCCCGCACATCCGCCGCTGCGCACGCCCGGCACCCGGCGTCGAAACCCTGACTCTGGGCCGACGCCGGCGCTCGAGGGGCGCGACCGGGAGCTCGTCAGCCGCTGACGAGGGTGGCAACCGCCCACAGAGCGGCGATTGCGCCCACCACAGCCATCACGACAGTCCGGGCGACGGGGGCTTTGTCCAGTTCGCCCTCTTTGGCCTGCTCCGGTGGCCGGGTGAGGGCCAGGACGTTGCCCACGACGAGTGCTCCACCGAGGGCCAATACCAGGTAACGCAGCAGGTCAGGGCCACCGAACAACATTTCGCTACAGCGTAGGGGCCAAGATGCCGATACACGGAGCAGGGTAGGCGCCGCCTCTGCGGAGACTGCGGGCTGGGTACCCTCCTCGTGACGATGAGAGGTCGACCGACCACGTACCGTCAAGAATTCTCGAGAATTTCCTCAAGCTCGGCGCGCGCCACGACGAAGAAGAACTACCTGATGGTCATCGCCCCCATCAGGTGCAAACCGGGGATCGGGCGGGGGTTGCAACTCCCTCCAAACGCATCGCCATCGGCACTTTCCAGGGTGCTGGCGCTTTCGTGGCCTCCGTCCCTCCCCGAGTTCCAGATTCCATCGCCCCCTCGCCAGGGGGCGGTGGTGTTTTTCCGCTTCGATTCAGTTGCTGCTACTCGTCGTCGTGGCCACCGTCGTTGTGGTCAGCGTCGTTGTCGTCGGGCCTGGCAGACCGACCACGGAGCCCCGGTTGGTGATCGCGTCGAGGTCGGCATCCGAGACCGTCATCGAGATGGAGGTCGCCTCGGTGCGGTCCGTCGCCTCCGGTCGCTCCACCACCGTCAGCGACGGGGCCAAGCTCGTTCGGTCGAAGCAGAACAGTGCGTGGGCGCCGTACGGGGGCGAGGGCAGATCGATCGCAAGGTCGAGGCGAAAGCAGTGCGCCCGTGCGTTCTGCGCCCCACCGTCGGCAAAGGCAGTCACCAGGTACAGCGGACGCTCGCCGCGCACATAGCGCTCGAGGCCCGCGATCTCGCCTTCGACCTCTGCCGCGTAGTCCGGGGCGTCCGTCGCGGTGAAGCACTGCGACGTCCCATCCGGGGCCGAGACGCAGCGCAGGATCTTGCCGCCCAGGCGTCCGGACGCCGACCCGAAACCAATGACCAGGCGATCGGCCGGCGGGCGCTGCACGGTCCGGACTTGCTGGATGAGCCGGTTGCCACTGGGCAGCGTCCGCGTGAAGTCGGAGTCGACGACGAACGTAGCCAAACGGCTCTGACGCCAAATCGCGAGAAACGACTGTGCCGCGGGTTCACCGCGCAACGAGCGAGGCGGCGTACCGATCAGCAGCGCCGCGACGCAGGTGCCCGCGAGCGCAAGGAGCGCAACGGCCACCGGTCCTCGGCCGTCGCCCATTACTCGGGACGGTACTGTGCGGTATGGCGTTTCATCACGTCGCGCTGGCCACTCGAGACCTCGACGCGACCCACCGCTTCTACACCGAAGTCATGGGCTTCGAACTCCTCAAGGCGATCGTCGCGCCGACGCCGAACCCGAACGGAGGGTGGGCCAAGCACGTCTTCTACGACACCGGCGGCAACGGACTCATCGCCTTCTGGGATCTCCACGACGAGTCGATGGCCGACTTCGATCCCGCGATCTCGACAGGACTCGGCCTCGAACCGTGGGTCAATCACCTCGCGTTCGCGGCGCGCGATCTCGAGGACATCGCCGACCGCAAGCAGCGCTGGCTCGACGCCGGCTATGACGTGGCCGAGATCGACCACGGCTGGTGCGTCTCGATCTACTCCAACGATCCGAATGGCATCCTCGTCGAGTGGTGCACGGACACGAAGCCGTACACCGCGGAGGATCGGGCGGCCGCGCTGCGCACGCTGCAAACCGCCGAGCCGCCGCTCGAAGAGCCACCGATGCCCGCTTTCTTCAAGGCAACGAAGAAGGTAGACGCTCCCGCGTGAACTGATGTCGCCGGACAAACCCGTCATCGGGTGGCGCGAATGGGTCGGGCTACCGAACCTCGGCGTCGACGCAATAAAGGCGAAAGTCGACACAGGGGCGCGATCGTCGTCGCTGCACGCGTGGGACATCGAGGTCGACGAGGCCTCCGAATTGGTGCGGTTCAGCGTGCACCCGCTCCAGGACGACGAGTCGATCGTGGTTGCCGCGACGGCACCGCTCATCGAGCATCGCGAGGTCCGCAGCTCGAACGGCGAGGTCGAGCTCAGGCCGGTGATCCGTACGCGCGCGATCGTGCGCGGCAGAGAATTCGAGATCGAACTCGGTCTGTCACGCCGCGACGAGATGGGCTTTCGGATGTTGCTCGGCCGTTCTGCGATCCGGCGCCGGTTCGTGGTCGACCCCGGACGAGCGTTCCTCGGCGGCGGGGATAGATTTTCCCGCCCCTCATGAAGATCGCTCTCCTCTCCCGCGACGCGTCGCTCTACTCCACCACCCGCCTCAAGGAGGCCGCCGAGGCGCGGGGCCACGAGATCAAGGTCATCGACTACCTCCGGTGCTACATGAACATCACCTCGCGCCGGCCACAGATCATCTTCCAAGGCCAAGAGCTCGAGGGCTTCGATGCGGTGATTCCTCGCATCGGCGCGTCACACACGTTCTACGGCACGGCCGTCGTGCGCCAGTTCGAGATGCTGGGCACCTTCACACCCAACGAAAGCCAAGCGATCACTCGCAGCCGGGACAAGTTGCGCAGCCTCCAGCTACTGGCCCGCGCCGGCATCCCGCTGCCGGTCACTGGGTTCGCGCACTCGACCAAGGACATCGACGGTTTGCTCGAGACCGTCGGCGGCGCGCCCGTGGTGGTCAAGCTGCTCGAAGGCACGCAGGGAGTTGGCGTTGTGCTCGCCGAGACCAAGAAGGCCGCCGAGTCGGTGATAGCCGCATTCCGCCAACTCGACGCCAACATCCTCGTGCAGGAGTACATCAAGGAGTCGGGCGGCTCCGACATCCGCGCGATCGTTGTCGGAAACCGGGTCGTTGCTGCGATCAAACGCACGGGTGCGCCGGGTGACTTCCGATCGAATCTGCATCGTGGCGGCACCGCGGAGAAGATTCGCCTCGCTCCTGAGGAACGTTCGATCGCGCTGCGGGCAGCGCGCACGGTCGGCCTGAACGTCTCCGGTGTCGATCTCCTGCAATCGAATCACGGGCCGGTCGTGATGGAGGTCAACTCCTCGCCCGGGCTCGAAGGGGTCGAAGGCGCGACAGGCGTCGACGTGGCTGGCAAGATCATCGAGTTCCTCGAGAAGAACGCCAGGCCCAACAAGACCCGTGACCGCGTCAAAGGCTAGGTCCAGAGCACCGCGCAACGAGCCGATCACCATCGGCGGTGTGATCGTCACTGCGGGCACGCGGCGCCACGTCGAGCTCCCGGTCGCTCGCCTGCCGACCGACACGTCGCTGTCGTTGCCGGTCGCCGTCATCAACGGGCTCCGTCCCGGGCCGAAGCTCTGGCTCAGCGCGGCAATCCACGGCGACGAGCTCAACGGCGTGGAGATCATCCGTGAGCTGCTCCAGCTGCTGCGCCCGCGCGATCTGACCGGGACGGTGATCGCCGTTCCGATCGTCAACGTCTTCGGGTTCGTCAACGAGAGTCGCTACCTCCCGGATCGACGTGACCTCAACCGTTCGTTCCCGGGTTCGCCGCGCGGATCGCTCACGTCACAACTGGCGTTCCTCTTCATGACGCAAGTCGTCGAGCGTTGCCAGTACGGCATCGACTTCCACACCGGAAGCGATCACCGCACGAATCTGGCACAGCTGCGCAGCGACTTGTCCGATGCCGAAGTCGAACGGTTGGCGAAGGCGTTTGCGGCCCCGGTGACCGTCGATGCCGCGTACCGCGACGGTTCCCTGCGGTCGGCGTGCCGCGCCATCGGAATTCCGCTGCTCGTGTTCGAGGGCGGCGAAGCTCATCGCTTCAACGCGACGGCAGTGCGGGCGGGCGTTGAAGGGACGCTGCGGGTGCTCGCCGAGTTGGGAATGATCAGTGGGCCGACGGTGCCACCCGACGCGGAGACGACGATCGTGCGTCACAGCCATTGGGAGCGCGCCAGGCGCAGTGGGATCGTGCGCATCGACGTGTATCCCGGACAGCCGGTGCAGCGCGGTGACGTACTCGGCATCATCGCCGACGCCCTCGGGACCCGGCCGGCCGCGGTGCGAGCGACCCGAACAGGGCTGGTCCTCGGCTACACCCGCAACCCGATCGCCTCGCAAGGCGACGCACTCGTCCACATCGCCGACCTGAGCGAGACCGCGCGCGGCGGCCCGGCACGTCCACCGACGTAGCCCGTACAGTTCGCGGCGTGACGAGCGCAGCCATTGAACGTCTCGATGCCACGACTGATATCGAGGTGA
>JBEEGD010000274.1:0-2774 GCA_041166685.1 Acidimicrobiaceae bacterium
ACTTGCTCGAGGAGATGAAGGCGCGTTACGGGCTCACGTTGGTGTTCATCGCGCACGACCTCGCGGTCGTGAAGAACGTGAGCGATCGCATCGCGGTGATGTACCTCGGCAAGCTGTGCGAGGTCGCGTCGCCTGACGCCCTGTTCACTCGGCCCGCGCATCCGTACACGGCGGCGTTGCTGTCGGCCATCCCGGTTCCCGACCCTTCGGTCACGATGCGCACGCCGAGCTCGTTGCAAGGCGAGCTGCCGTCGCCGTTGGCCCCGCCGTCAGGTTGCCGGTTCCGGACGCGCTGCCCGCGGGCGGAAGACCGCTGTGCCCGCGAGGAGCCGCAGCTGCGTCCGGTTCTCGCGGGCTCCGAGCACTACGTGGCGTGCCACTTCCCGCTGATCGAAGCGGCCGAAGTTCCCACAGCCGCCGTCAGCATCAACGGCCACTAGCGCGACGACACGCGCCCTCCCCGGCGGGTTCGGTTTCGCCACATGGTGCGATCGACGACGCCATGAGTCGCCGCCCGCGCCAAAAGTTCATCGATCTGCGCTTTGTGGGCAGGGGGCGACACGTCCTGTCGCGAACCGCGCCAAAAGATCGCCGGGCGTGTACCTACGAATCGGATTTCGGAACGACGGGCCGCCGGCTCGCGATCAGCGCCTGCCAGCAGTACCAGGCGACCATGCTGCGGTAGGGACGGAAGCGGTCGCCGAGCGGCACCAGTTCTTGCGCCGACGGCATCACGTTGAGGTCGTACGCCACCGCGTAGCCGGCGCGCACGCCGTAATCCCCGACGGGCCACACGTCGAGCCGCTTCAACGTGAAGATCAGGAACATCTCCGCCGTCCACGGCCCGATCCCACGCACCGGGACGAGCTCGGCGACGACCGCTTCGTCGGACAGGCGACCGATCCGGTCGAGACGCACCTCTCCCGCGGCCACCTTGGCGGCGAGATCGAGGAGCGACAGTGCCTTGGCGTTGGAGAAGCCCGCACCCCGCAACTCGTCATAGCCGACGGCCAGTACCGCTTCCGGAGTGAACGGCCCCAGAACGAGCGCCCGGACGCGCGACCAGATCGCTTCCGCCGCCTTGCCGGCAAGCTGCTGGAAGCAGATCGCTTCGGCGAGTTGCTCGAATCGGGTGCGACCCACCCGCCGGCCACCGAGGTCTGGCAGGCCATGTTCAGCGATGAGCCGCTTCATCACCGGATCGCGTTTCGCAAGCTCACGCGCGCCGTCCGTCAAGGCTTGCGTAGGCATCGGGCTACCGTACGTCGATGGCCCAACCTCCCGCGATGCAGATCGATGAAGACACCATCTACCAAGTCACGATCGAAACCGATCGTGGACCAATCGTGATGGAGCTCGATCCCAAGCTCGCACCGAACACGGTGAACCACTTCGTCGCACTGGCTCGTGATGGCTTCTACGACGGGCTCACGTTCCACCGGGTCGTACCGGACTTCGTGATCCAAGGCGGCGATCCCGAGGGCAGCGGACGCGGCGGTCCCGGCTACAAGTGGGCCGACGAGCCGGTGAAGGGCGAGTACACCGTCGGCGCGGTGGCGATGGCCAACGCCGGGCCGAACACGAACGGCTCCCAGTTCTTCATCTGCATCGACGACTGTCAGCGCAAGCTCGACAAGGCGTACAACTTGTTCGGCTATGTGATCGACGGCGTCGATGTGGCTCAGAAGATCCAGCAGGGTGATGTCATGCGCTCGGTCGCGATCTCGGAGCGCGCCTCCGACTGACGCGCGACGCTCGCGTCCATGAGCGCGCCGCATCACGACCACGATCATCCGGACCTGCCCCCTCCCGCGGTCGAGGAGGTGGCGGACGGTGTCTACGCCTACGTGCAGCTCGACGGATCGTGGGGGCTGAACAACAGCGGCTTCCTCGTTGGCCGCGATGGCGTGACGGTGATCGACACGTGCTTCACCGAGAAGCGGACGCGCGCGCTCGTCGACACGATCGGGTCGGTCACCCCACTCCCCCTGCGCACGCTGATCAACACGCACCATCACGGCGACCACACGCACGGCAACTACCTGATGCCCGCGGCGACGATCATCGGCCACGAGTTGTGCCGGGAAGAGATGGTCTCGAGCGGTCATGCCGCGACGGGACTCTTTCCCGGCGTCGACTGGGGCCAGCTCGAGGTCGCGCCACCGTTCGTGTGCTTCGAGCAACGGCTCGACGTGTACGTCGACGATCGCAAGGTCGAGCTCGACTTCGTCGGACCAGCGCATACGACCAACGACGTCGTCGCGTGGCTCCCGCAGGCGCGTGTGCTGTTCGCCGGCGATCTCGTCTTCAACGGCGGCACGCCGTTCGTGGTGATGGGATCGGTCGCCGGCTCGCTCGCCGCGCTCGAACGGCTGCGGCAGCTGGGTCCGGACGTGATCGTGCCGGGCCACGGATCCGTGTGTGGCGTGTCCGCGATCGAGGATCAAGTGGCGTACCTGCGATTCGTGCAGGAGATCGCCCGGCGCGGATTCGACGCGGGAACTCCTCCTCTCGATCTGGCCCTCGCCACCGAGCTCGGCCGCTTCGCGGCGCTCAGCGACCCAGAACGCATCGTCGGCAACCTGTACCGCGCGTACTCCGAGCTCCGCGGCGAGCCGCTCGGGCATCCGATCGACCCCCAGGCGTACGCCGACATGATCACCTACAACGGCGGGCAACCGCTTCGCTGCCTGGCCTGAAGTCGCACGCATCGAACCCGACCGTGGACGGATGACCGCGACGGCCGAGCTTCGTACGGTTCTCGCATGGTCACC
>JBEEGD010000275.1:0-15594 GCA_041166685.1 Acidimicrobiaceae bacterium
CGCCACGCGTCGGCGGCGTCGTCGGCTCGATGCGCGGGACGCGAGGCATCGTGCACGAAACCGTGCTCGGCTCCGTCGTACCGGACCACGGTCGCGCCGGCGGCCTCGAGATCGTCGACGTCTTGTGACGGCGTGTAGGGGTCAGCCGTACCGATGATCGCGACGATCCGCTCGGCCGAGCCGGGCGCGGCGTTGAGCACGTCGATGGCGTCGCGCTGCTTGGGACCACGCCACGTCTCCGGCACACGAATCATCCCGTAGAAGGGCGCGGCCCGATCGAACCGACCCGTGGCCGCAGCCTTCATCGTGTACATGCCGCCCATGCAGAACCCAAGGATCGCGACCCGGTCGATGTCGAGTAGGTGTGCAGCAGCCACGAGATCTGCAACCTGGCGATCGTCCTCGAGGCCCGACATCGCGCCCATGCGCTCGTCGAGGGTCATCGACTCGCGTCCAGGGAAGGGCTCGACCGCGGCCACCACCCATCGGTGTTCATCCGCCAATCGAGCGACCATGTCGTCGAACAGAGGACGCAGACCCATGATGTCGGGCACGATCACGACACCACGCGCCGGGTTGTCGCTCGCCGCGATCTCCACCGACGTACCGGTGGGAAGGTTGGTGCGCACGGCCTCGTTCTATCGCACGGGCGCGGCGAGGAGATCCGTCACGTAAGGGTGATCGATCTCGCCACCGCGCGCGTTGATCGACTCGGCGATCTCGCCATGCAATTCCGCGCGTTGCGCATCAGGAAGCAGGCGATGGTCGGAGTGCGTGCCGAGCAACGAGATGTACGCATCGGTGGAGTAGCGCTGCAGCCAAGGAACCTCACGGACCACGGGGGGACCGAACCGCTCGTCGTTCAGCAGCTTGTCGATGTGCTCCCCTTCCATCACCCACTTCTCCGCCAGGCTCCGGTGCGAGACTTGAGGAGTGACTCGCGCATAGATCGGTTGCAGCTCGTCGTGCCATTCACAGCTGTCGAGGCTGGGACGGTTCCAGAAGAGTGCGATCCACCCGCCCGGCCGCAGTGCGGCGGCGGCCTTCTCGGCGCCGATCCCCGCGTCGATCCAATGCCACGACTGCGCGGCCGTCACCGCGCCGAAGGCCTCCGGCTCCACGGTCCAGTCCTCGAGGCCACACCGGTGCACGGTCACCTCGGGAAAGCGCTCGCTGAGCACATCCGCCATCTCCGAGCTGGGCTCGACCGCCGACACCCTGAATCCCCGAGCCACGAGGCTCTCCGTCGCCTTGCCAGTACCCGCGCCAACGTCGAGCACCCGGTCGCCGGTCGCGAGTCCCGCCAGCTCCACGATCACGTCGAAGAGTTCGGCCGGGTAGCTCGGCCGCGCCTGCTGATAGGCGTCCGCGACCTCGCCGAAGACGAGGCGCTGCTCACGGACCATCAGTTGTAGCGATCGAGAATGCTCGACTCGGCGAGCCGGGAGAGACCTTCCTTGATCGCCCGAGCCCGTGCTTCGCCGACGCCTTCGACGTCGTCGAGGTCGTCGATGGTCGCCCGCATGATCTTCTGCAGGTTCCCGAAGCGCTCCACGATCTTGTCGATCACCTGATCAGGCAGGCGCGGGATCTTCGAGAGCAGCCGGTGCCCGCGCGGCTGCAGGCTCACGTCGAGGTCGACGCCGCCGGTGAGGTGAAGCATCGAGGCGACGATCTTGAGGTCGAGCAGGTCGTCGGTGTCGAGGTCGGCAAGTGCTTCGAGTGCGTCACCGATGTGCCACTCCGCGTCCTCGTGGAAGTAGTCGAGGATCACCAAGCGCCGATCATCGTCGACGCCGCCCATGAGCTCTTCGAGTTGCAGCCGTACCAGGCGGCCATCGACACCGAGTTCGACGATGTGCCCTTCGATCTCTTCGGCGATGCGCCGCACCATCTCGGTTCGTTGCAACACCGTCACGACGTCGCGCAGCGTGACGAGATCCTCGACTTCGAGGGCCGACAGCGCGCTCGACACGCCGTCGAGGCGGCTCTTGTACCGCTCCAACGTCGACAACGCCTGATTGGCCTTGTTGAGCAGCCGCGGGATCGGCTCGAGCGGATACTTCTCGTCGTCGACGTACACGGCGATGACCTGCATGTCTTCCGACACGGAGATCACCGGAACATCGATCGAGCGCGCGACGCGCTCGGCGGTGCGGTGGCGAGTGCCCGTTTCCGACGTGGGCACGTTCGGGTTGGGCACGAGATGGACGTTGGCCCGAGCAATCCGGCTGGCGTCGCCCGCCAGGATGATGGCGCCGTCCATCTTTGCCAGCTCGGACAAGCGCTGCGGGCTGAAGGCGGCGTCGAGCAAGAACCCACCCGAGCAGATGTTGAGTACCTCGGGACCGTCGCCGACCACGATGAGCGCGCCCATGCCCGCTTGCAGGATTCGGTCGAGACCTTCACGCAACGGACGGCCGGGCGCGACAGCTGCGAGCGCGTCGAGGAGCGCGATGCTGCGGCGCGGACCCACGTTGTGGGAGTAACCGCCAGTGCCCATGAGGACGTCGGGCGCACGTCCCCGCCTCGGGCCCCCGGGCTTGGTCATCGCCGCAGTCTACGAGAGGCCCGCGAGGGCGACCGCCTCCTCGAGCGTTGCGGCGCGCACCGCCATGAGCCCGCCCGATGGCTCGGGTGCGGAGTGGGGCAAGAGCACGCGCCGAAATCCGAGTCGTGCGGCCTCTGCGAGCCGGCGTGTCGTTTGGCCGACCTGGCGCAACTCGCCGCCGAGACCGATCTCGGCGCACGCAACGAAATCGTCGGGTAGCGCCACGTTCACCAAGGACGATGCCACCGCGAGTGCGATTGCGAGGTCGGCTCCGGGCTCGATGACGCGCGCGCCGCCCACTGCGAGCGCGAACACATCCTGGCCACCGATCGCGACCTTGGTTCTCCGCTAGAGCACCGCGAGTAGAAACGCGAGCCGGCCGCCGTCGAGGCCTTGGGCTGAACGGCGCGGCATGGCGAGGGTGGATTTGATCGTGAGGGCTTGCACCTCGACGAGCAGGGGCCGGTGCCCATCGATGGCGGGCACCACAGTTGATCCGGGGACACCCGGCCGCCGATCCGCGAGGAACAGCGCAGAGGCGTCGGGCACGGGCACCAGACCGCGCTCGCCCATCTCGAACACTCCGACCTCGTTCGTGGTGCCGAAGCGATGCTTGACGGCGCGCACGAGACGCAACGCGTGATGGTGATCACCGTCGAAGGCGAGCACGGTGTCGACCACGTGCTCGAGCACTCGCGGGCCGGCCAGCCCACCGTCTTTCGTCACGTGGCCGACGAGCACCATCGCAATGCCGCGCTGCTTGGCTTCGCGCACGAGCCGATGAGCGCACTCGCGTACCTGCACGACCGACCCCGGCGCCGAACCCAGTTCGGGATCGTGCACCGTCTGGATCGAGTCGATGATCACGACATCGGGCCGCACCGCGTCGAGGTGGGCGACGACGTGCGGGAGGTTGGTCTCCGACGCCAACCACAACCGAGGTGCGAGTGCGTCGAGCCGCTCGGCCCGCAGCCGCACCTGCTGACTCGACTCTTCGGCCGACACGTAGAGCACGCGACCTCCGGCGTGGGCCATCGCCGCCGCAACTTGCGTGAGCAGTGTGGACTTGCCCACGCCCGGCTCTCCGCCGAGCACCGTGACCGATCCGGGCACCAGGCCGCCGGACAGCACCCGATCGAGTTCGGAGATGCCGGTGGGACGGGCCTCCCATTCGGCCATGTCGACCTCGTACACGGGAACGGCGGGCTCGATCCGCGGAACGATGGCCGTCGTTGCCATCAGCGTCGCCTCGCGCAGGGAGTTCCACGCCCCGCACGCGGGACATTTGCCGGCCCACTGCGGTGACGAGCCCCCACACTCGTCACACCGAAACGTCACCCGCTGCTTCGCCATGGTCGAACCCTACGAAGGGGGTACGACACCCAAGTTTTCCCCTTCAAAACGACACATGAATGTGTCGTTTTGAAGGGGAAAGTCAGCGGGCGGGTGTCCGCCGGCGGCGTACCAGGATGAAGCGCACGACAAGGACCACGATGATTCCGATCGCGGCAACCACCGCCGCGGCGGTTCCGATGATCGTGAACCACCGCGTACTCGAGCTCGACGCCTCCAACGTGATCGCGCCCGGCTGCGACAGCCTCGGTTGCCAGACCGCTCCATTCGTCGCCTGTCCCGGGGCATTCGACGTGACATCGCCAGGGAGGCGCACGGCCACACGGAACTGGAACACGTTGTCGAGCGTGTCGTTGATGCGCTGCTCGATCGCCTTGATGTCGTCGCCGATCGGTTTGCCGTCGAGATCCTGAGCAAGCTGGCTGTCGCTGAATGCCTCCAACCCGCCTGCGAAATCGATCGTGCCTGAGAATCGGAACCTCGTGTGCGCAAACGATCGTGTCCGGGTGATGGCGAAGTCGCGGAACGGTCCCTTCTCACCCGAGACTTCGAGGAGGATCTTCTTCGCTTCATCCGGATTGGCGAACGGCTTCGATGCGGCGACGTACGAGAACCCGTCGGTCTCCTTGGCGGGTCCGGTCACCGTCCAACCGTGAGCGGTGAGATCGTCGACCTTCAGCGCCTGCTGAAAGTTCGGAGCCTTCTTCATCGCATCGTCGTCCAAGCCGATCCGGACCGTGACCGTGCCGCTGCCGTTCTCCTTCACCTCGATCCCGACGTCGGTGCGTACGCGACACGCGCCCGAGAGGAGGATCACGAGGAGGACAAGAAACGTGCGTGCGGCGTGGGACCGCGTGCGCCGATGCACTCGATGGTCAGGCGAAGCCGCCGCTGGGGCGGAGCCCAGGCGGCCGCCTGACATCACGTTCGAGCGAGCCCGAAGGGCGAGTGAGATCGTGTCGCACTACGTGGTCTTCACGATGAGCAAGCTGCACGGCAGGTGATGGCTCACCTTGTTCGGCACCGAGCCGAGACGCAGGAAGCGGGTGACGCCGGTCATGCCGCGGTTGCCCATCACCAACAAGTCGTAGCCGCCGGTCCGCGCGATGTCGATCAGCGAGCCGACCGGTTCACCGTCGACGACCTGCGTGTCGATCGGGACGCCCGACCCCGCATGACGCTGTGATTCCGCGGCAACGATCTTCTCTCCACGGTCCTTGACCGCCGCCGTGAAGATCGTGAGGGCCGCACCCGCGGCCTTGGCCACGTCGACCGCCCGGTCTACGGCCTTCGCTGCGGTCTTCGATCCATCCGTGCCGACGAGAATCTTGCGGTACACCCGCCGGAATGTAGTCCCCTTCCTTCGTTGTCTGTACTTCCGGGACGTACCCTTTCTGCTAGTGGGCGGCGGATGGCAATGCCTGGATTGCGATGGCGAGAACCCCGAAGCCACGCGCTTCTGCGGATGGTGCGGTGTCGAGCGAGCGACCGTCGAGGCGGCCGAAGCTGACCGACCCGAAGAGCGCCGGCTCGTCACCGCCCTGTTCGCCGACATCTCGGGTTTCACCACGCTGTCTGAACAGATCGATGATCCGGAGGAGCTGCACGAGGTCATCGCCCCGGTCATCTCCGGTATGGCCGCGATCGCCGAGCGGTACGAGGGGTTCATCGCGAAGTACGCGGGCGATGCGTTGCTCGTGTTCTTCGGTGCGCCCATTGCCCACGAGGACGACGCGGCGCGCGCGCTGCTCGTTGCGCTCGAGATGCAGAGCTCGCTTCCATCCTTGTTGCGGGAGCTCCCGCCTGAGGCGCACGGGCTCGAGCTGCACATCGGCGTCAACACCGGCCGCGTCATCTCCGGCCAGTTCGGTGGCGACATCCGCAACGACTACTCGATCCTCGGCGACTCGGTCATCCTCGCTCAGCGCCTCGAGTCCGTGGCGCCCAATGGCGAGATCTACGTCGGGCAGTCCACCTACGAGCTGACCCGCGACGCGTTCACGTTCGAGTCGGTCGGCGAGTTGAAGGTGAAAGGCAAGGCGAAGGCGGTCACGGGCTGGCGCCTCATCGGTCGGCGGCTCGCGGTCGCCGTGCAGTCGTCACGTCTCGGGCCGGTCATCGGTCGTCGCCATGAGCTGTCGGCCATCGACGGGATGCTGATCGGCCTCAAGCGCGGGCACGGCGCGGGCGTGGTGACCGTCGCCGGCGAGCCGGGCGTCGGCAAGTCGCGACTGTTGGCGGAAGCCGAGACCCGAGCAAGAGAGCGCGGCGTGCGGTGGTTGCAGGTGAGATGTCCGTCCTACGGCAACACGCTGCCCTACTGGCCGTTCGCCGAACTCATCCGCGCGGTCGCAGGGGTGCGGGTCGAGCATGGCGCGACCGAAGCCCGTCGCCGGCTCGAGGCCGCAGCGAGTGTGGGGCCGGACGTCGCGCCGTTGCTGGCGCGACTTCTTGGTGTCGGAGAGCCAAACGACGAACTGTCACGGCTCGACCCTGAGGCGCTGCGAAGGCGACTGCACGCCGCAGTGGTCGACTGGCTGATCACGCTCGCAGACGACCAGCCAGTGGTGGTCACCATCGAGGACGTTCATTGGATCGACACCGCGTCGGTGTCGCTCAGTATGGAGCTGGCGCGCGTGACGCAAGGCTGGCCGGTCGCGCTCGTGTTGACGAGCCGCCCAGAGGGCGTACCAACGCTCGAGGCAGTGAGAGGCCGAGTCGACTCGCAGTGGACGGCGCATTTCGATCTCGGGCCGCTCGATCACGACGCGATCGTGGTGTACCTCACCGCGCTCCTCGAGGGAGAGCCCCCGGGCGATCTCGTTCGCGTGGTCGAGGACCGTACGGGTGGCAATCCGCTGTTCGTCGGCGAGCTCGTGCACCACCTCATCGATGAGGGCGCACTGTCGACCGTGAACGGGCGTTGGCGTATGCGTCCCGGCTGGACGAGCGACAACGTGCCGGACACGGTTGAGCGCGTACTGGCCGCGCGCATCGACCTGCTTCCCAGCGAGCTCAGCTCGGTGCTGCAGACGGCAAGCGTGGTCGGCCGGCTCGTGCGGCTTCCGATCCTGCGGGCGCTCGACCCCTCGACCGCGGACTTGGGCGACGCGCTGGACGGCCTGGTGCGCGCCGGCTTTCTGGACCCCAGTCAGGACGGCGACGACCCAGCACTCGTCTTCCATCACGCGTTGGTGCAGGAGGTCGCGTACGGGCGGTTGTTGCGGCGCCATCGTCGCGACCTTCACCGCCAGGTGGCCGAGGTCGCGGAAGCACTGTACGGAGCGGGCGACGACGTGATCGATCTGCTCGCTCGCCACTCCTATCTCGGAGAACGCGGCGCGATCGCGACCGGCTACCTCATGCGTGCCGGAGATCGCGCACGACGCCTCTACGCAAACGAAGAGGCGATGCTGCACCTCGAGCGCGCGGCTGAGCTCGCGCGTACCGAGAGCACCGATACGGAGCAACTCAGCACGGTGCTCCTCGACGTGGCGGACCTGCGCAACGTGACCGGCGACTTCGACACTGCGCTCGGGCTCTACCAGGAGGCACTCGGCCAGAGGAGCGACGTGCGCTCCTGGCTTGGACGAGCTGACATCCTGCGCAAGCGCGGCGACTTCGAGAGTGCCCTTGAAGTCCTCGAACAAGGTTTCGCCGCTCACGGACGCAGCGCACCCGAGGTCGCCTGTCTATGGCACGAGCGGGGCTGGACGCTCCTGCTCCAGGGGCGCACGGCGGAGGCGATCGAGGCGATCGAGAGCGGGATTCTGGTTGCGGACTCCGATGACCCGATCATCGGCCACCTGCTCGTGCGGCTCTCACGCGCCTGCAATTTGGAGGGCCGTGCCAAGGACGCACTGCAATACGCCTTCTCCGCCCGTCATTCCTTCGAACGAAGTCAGGACCTGCGCGGACTCACTGGTGCGCTGCGCGCCTTGGGCGACGCGTACCACAAGATGGAGCGCTACGACGACGCGGCCGACGCGTTCCGCAGCGCGTTGCAGATGGCCGAGCGCACGGGCACCGTCGAAGAGCTTGCGGGAGGATTCCTGAATCTCGGAATGGCGGAGTTCAAACGAGGCGATCTCCTCGTTGCCATCGAATGTGATCGACGCGCGATCGTCGAGTTCGAACGGCTAGGACACCCGAGCGGGCAGGCGAACGCTTACAGCAACCTCGCAGAGAAGCTGCTCCGGGCCGGGCAGCTGGACGAAGCTGACACGTACTGCGAACGCGCGCTCGAAGCCGCCACCACAGTCGGGTTGTCGATCACCGTTGCCGACGTCACGTTCACAGCAGCTGAGTTGCGCGAGCAGCAGGGCAGGCCCGCGGCCGCGGCCGCGCTGGCCGAGGATGCTGCTCGGCAGTTTGCGGAGATGGGCCTCGACGAAGATGCGGTTGCCGCGACCGCGTTTGCCGACCGAGTCCGGGCGGCCAGCGCGTCGTAACAAAACGCGACGATGGGGCCGGTCGTCCGCCACCGGCCCCATCGATCGACCTCGAGCTCAGCGAGGTGCTACCAGGTGCGTCCCGCCGGCGGGCCGCAGACCGTCCGCAACTGGCTCCACGTCACAACGTTGCCGCCGACGGTGATGGTCGCATGGGCGGCGACGCAGTTGTCGTTGTAGTCGTCGTTGGGATCGCTCCCGGTGTTCACGAAGATCCTGCGAGCGGTGCCCGTAAGGTTGACGTTGGTGGATGTCCCATCACCAGGAGCAGAGAAGCGGACACCGTCACCTGGCCGCGCCCCACTGCCGGCCCGGTCGAGCTTGAACACCTCGACGGTGTACGTCGCGGTCGTGCAGCTCGGGCCGGCCAACGGCAGCGAGAAGGAGAAGTCGCCACCGTTGTAGTGGTCGGCGTAGGTCGGTGGGATCAAGGGGGGCGTTCCAGGATCCGTCTGGACCTGGGTCTTGTAGGGGTCCACGTTGTAGTTAGCCCCATCGCCCGTCGCGGCGATCTGTGCGCCCGTAGTACACGCCGGAGGTGGTGGCGGCGGCGCTTTCGCGCCTGCTGTCGTCGTTTCGAGCGCGATCCCGGCGACGAGCGCCAATCCCGCCGCGAGAGGAATGAAGATTCGTCGCATTTTGTAGTCTCCTTGTCAGTTCGAAACGAGTGGCGCGTTTGGATCGAAGCCGCGCATGGTGAACCCTTGCCCGGCCCCGGCGATGACCACGAGTACTTTCTGTCCGATCAGATCGCGGTGGTTGGCGAAGAACTGGTTCACCGTTTGGCGGTCGAACTGCGCCGTCGCCGAGGTTGCACTGCCCGCGGACCAATAGGCCTTCGAAATCGAGACCGAATAGCCCGCGATCTGGGTGATGCGCACGGACGACGGACTCACCGTGCGCAGATCTCGTCCTGTGGGGGCGGTGATGTAGGTGGTGACCGGGGTGCCGGACGATCCGATGTTGAGCGTGTTCGGATCGAAATCGACAGAGACCGTATTGGCCGAGACGAGACAGTCAGGATCGCTGATGTTTGGCATCCCGTCACCATCCGGATCGGCGAAGGCATTGCCGGCGTCGTTGTCACCGTTGGAGCCCGAGCACGCAATGTCTCGACCACGCTCGATGCCGTCATGGTCGGCATCAGCCAGGATGGTGAAGCTGGCCCGGTCGACCTCGACGCTGCTACTCAGCCCAGTCTTTGCGCTCAGAACGATCGTGCAGGGCCCAACGGGGAGGCCTTGCGGTGTCGGCGGCTGAATGTCCGCCAACGAGCGTCCCGTTCCCGACCGGGAGAAGCCACCGGTGCAGGTCACGGTCCAGAGATGGTCCGAGTCGGCGAAGGCGCTGCCGTCGGGATGGGTGATCAGGCCAGTTGCCGGAATGGCGTCGTACTGCAGCAACGCGGCCCCATCGGCCGGCACCAGGATCGAACCGCGCGCCCCGACGGCGGCACCTGCGGTACCCCCGTTCGAACGTTCGCTCGTGAGGAAGTGGTCGGTCACGAAGTAGCTGATCGTGGAGCCCTGGGGGATCCCGCTTGCGGGCAGGGTGACGTTCCATTGGGCGACGCCGTTGCTGAAGGAGGTCGGCGGCTCCGCAACGAGCACCGGCATGTCGCCCGACGATGGTCCCGTCGACGCATAGGCGTAGAGGAGATCGTCTCCCGAGTTGTCGTCGCTCGCCGTCACCGTCGTGTTGTTCGGATCTTCGACCGAAAAGAAGATGTCGTGCTGTCCGCTGACAGTGCGATCGAACACGAAGGTCTTCTCGTCGTCGGCGAGAGCCGCCGAGGTGTCGGTCGCGAAGATCGTCGCTTGGGAGGTGGCACCGGTCGCACCTTCGAGCGTGATGCCGACGCCGGCCTTTGTGTACGCGATGGTCGCGCCGTTCGTGGACGGAGCGGTCGCCGCGTCCTCCACCAGCGTTGTCGACGAGGGCACCCCGCCGACGTACTTCCACACGCTCGGTGCTGACTGGCCGGCGACCGAACGTTGGTAGGCGATCACGTCGCTGCTCGTCGCCGAGGACCAAGACGGCACCGTCGCGTCACCGGTGCTCACGGTGAGCGCACATCCAACTGAGGACGCGGCGCTCAACGAGCAGACGACCTTGTTGTTGGGCACGAGCGACGGCGAGAGGACGTAGAGGTTCTTGTCGATGGAAACCACGTAGCGACTGCCCGTCGGGTCGGCACTCGGGTGCGACGCTGCCGCGTTGGTGAGCGTCGTCTGGTCGGCCGTGAGGTAGATCGTCCGCTCGTTGGACACGGCGCCCGCCGGCGACAGGTCTGCCAGGAGCACGTTTCCGTTCCGAATGAACACGAGACCGAGCTTGCCGGTGCTGTCCTGATAGATGTCCGGATCGGTGCCCTGCACGCTGGACACTTGTGTGCCCGTGACAAGTCGCAGCTTGATGTCGCTCCCGTCGACCCACGCCGCGAGCGCGCCATTGGGCGAGAGCGCAGGCTTGCCTTCGTTCTGTGAGGTCTGCGTGAGATTCGACTCGGACCGATGCGTCACCACGATGACCGGTTTGCCGGTGCGATCCGCGGTGTACAGCGGAGTGGCCACGCCGTCCCGTGTCACTTGCACGTGGTATGCGTCGGGATTCAGGTCGACAACAAGGTCGAGGATCGTGTCGGTGTAGTTGAAGGAGGGATTCTCGCTCGACACCGTCGTCGCTTGAAATCGCTTGTCCGCGAGGGGACCGACGACGGCCAGCCCGTTCGACTGGAATTGCTTCACATGGATGGCCCCCGCCGGATCCTCCTTGGTGCGCTCTCTCACGCTGGGAGCGACGTAGGAGTGGACGTCGTCTGGGCGACGCGGATTCGACGCCGGTGCACGACCCGTGATGACGAAGCCGTCCAGCTGCGCCGCCGCCGCGGTCCCGATCGCTCCAGGGTTCGGGCAGGTCATGGCGCTCGGCGTGAGCTCGCACAGCGCCAGCGCCCAGGCGGTCTGCTCGAACAAGACGTTGGTGTTGTCCCAAGCCGGCGGCGCGAAGTTCATGATGTTGCGGTCGTTCGGACCGGGAGCACCCGGGCCAGCCAGGAACTGACGGGCGGCGACGTTGTAGGCCCGATTCGGAGCGGTCGCATCGGGATTGTCGGTGGTGGAGTGCACACCGCCCAGGGTGTGGAACAGCTCGTGAGCCATGATCCCGCCCGCGGGCGACGGCGCCCCGGGCTTGTCAGCCACGATGCGGGCCCAGGCTTGCTTTGCGTTGGAGTTTGCCAAGCCCTCGTAGCAGCTGGGCGCACCGCGGCTGAATCCCTCCCACACCACGCCCAGCACGCGGTCGGCACCGTTACCGGGGTTGGCCTGGTTCCAGGACGACAGGGTGTCGTCGAGGCCCGCCTTGATCTGCGGGAAGTTGGCGTCGGTACCGCAGAACCGGTACACGCCGTCGGCGTCGACCCTCATCGCGGAGTATTTGCCGTTCGGTCCGATATCGAGCATCGTCGGCATCAGGCTGAATCGCACGCCGTTGTTCGGCACGACGAGTTCGCCGACACCGTCTTTCACGGGGAACGTACGTGACACGGTACGCATGCCGTTCTGCACGGTCTGCGTTGCGGCGGCCGGGAACTGAGCGCCGCTCAGGTCCGAACCGTTGCCCATCGGGACGACGAGGATGCGGATGTTGTTCGATGGCGGTCCGACGATGGCCGTTGTGGTGTACGGAGGCACGGAGGATCCATTCACACCGAGCGCAGCACCGTTCGCGTGAACCTTGTAGTTGATCGTCACCGCGAAGGTGATCGTCACCTGGCCGGTGTCTCCAGCTTTGTCGAGCGCGATACCGGGAATGACCCACTTGAGGTCGGCAGGAACGTCCGCCAGCGGAGCTTGTGTATACGGAGCGATGCGCGCGTACGGCCCTTGGCCCGGGTCGGGCGTGAGGACAGGCGCCGGAGCCGGATTGCCTCCGCTGACCGTCACCGAGCCGCCGGTCGCCTCGATGTAGTCCGCACTTGCTGCGCAAGCAGGCAAACTCAAGTACACGCGCAGCAGCGCCTCTTTGCCTCTTGTGAGCGGCGTGTACGAACCGAGGCCCTGATTGACCGTCGAGGCGCGCACGACGGGCTTGAGCTCGCCCGGAGCGCATGCCACGGCGTCCGCCCGACTTGCTCCGAACGCGAGAAAACTGACCACGAGGGTCAGTGAAAGAAGTGACGCAACTCCGCGCCTCGCCCAGCTGTTACTCATGCCCGATCCCTCACCCGGTCCGCCTGGCTCTTGTTGCTGCCAGTGTCTGAGAAAGGGGGGTTACCTGACTAGGTACAAAGACCTAACCCCGCGCGTGAAGTCCGTCACACGGACTTCGGACAGTGCGGAAGAGCCGACTATTCGGCGGGTCCGCCGGCCTCGGCCAGTTCGACCGGCGGCGGCGGTTCGAAGCCTTCGATCGATCGGAAAACGATGACTTTTTCGTCTTTGTCCGATTCGGGATCGGGTTCGGCGTCGACGATCACGATCTCGCCGGCGCGGAACTCTTTGTAGAGCAACCGCTCGGACAGCGGGTCCTCGACGAGGCGTTGAATCGCGCGTCGCAACGGTCGGGCGCCGAGCGTCGGGTCGTAACCCCGGTCCGCCAACAGTTGCTTGGCCGCCGGCGTGAGCTCGATGCCGATGCCCTGTCCCTCGAGTTGAGTAGCCACGCGCTTCATCATGAGGTCGACGATCTCGACGACCTCGTCCTTCGAGAGCTCGTGGAAGACGATGACCTCGTCGATGCGGTTGAGGAACTCGGGCCGGAAGTGCTGCTTGAGCGCATCCGTGACCTTTTCCTTCATGCGTTCGTAGCTGACGGCCTCGTCGGCCTTGCCGAAACCGAGGTTGACCTTGCGCAGATCGGCCGTGCCGAGGTTGGAGGTCATGATCAGCACGGTGTTGCGGAAGTCGACCGAGCGCCCTTGCGCATCGGTGAGGCGACCCTCTTCGAGGATCTGCAACAGCGTGTTGAACACGTCGGGGTGCGCCTTCTCGATCTCGTCGAAGAGCACGACCGAGAACGGCTTGCGCCGCACGGCCTCGGTGAGCTGGCCGCCCTCCTCGTAGCCGACGTAGCCCGGAGGCGAGCCGACGAGGCGCGAGACGGTGTGCTTCTCCATGTACTCGGACATGTCGAGCGCGATGAGGGACTGCTCGTCGCCGAACAGGAACTCCGCCAGGGTCTTGGCGAGCTCGGTCTTTCCGACACCGGATGGCCCGAGGAAGATGAACGAGCCGGACGGCCGCTTCGGGTCCTTCAGGCCGGCGCGAGTACGGCGAATGGCCTGCGACACCGACTTGATCGCTTGCTCTTGGCCGATGACCCGGCGGTGAAGCTCGTCTTCCATCCGGAGGAGCTTCTGGGTCTCCTCTTCGGTGAGCTTGTACACGGGGATGCCGGTCCAAACCGAGAGCACCTCGGCGATGGCCTCTTCGTCGACTTCGTCGAACAGGTCGACACCGGACGCCTTGATCTCGGCTTCCTTCGACTCCTTCTCCGTGAGGAGCTCTTTCTCGCGGTCGCGCAGCTTGCCGGCCTCTTCGAAGCGTTGGGCCTCGACCGCCTCTTTCTTCTGCTGCTGGACCTGGGCGATCTGGTTCTCGAGCTCCTTGTAGTCCGGCGGCGTCTCCATGCGCTTGATGCGCAGGCGCGAGCCCGCTTCGTCGATGAGGTCGATGGCCTTGTCGGGCAGGTGCCGGTCGGAGATGTAGCGGTCGGCGAGGTTGGCCGCGGCCACGAGCGCTTGGTCGGTGATCGTGACCCGGTGGTGGGCCTCGTACCGGTCGCGCAGGCCCTTCAGGATCTCGATCGTGTGGGCCACCGTGGGCTCGTCGACATTGATCTTCTGGAAGCGGCGCTCGAGGGCGGCATCCTTCTCGAGGTGCTTGCGGTACTCGTCGAGCGTGGTGGCGCCGATGGTCTGCAGCTCACCGCGGGCGAGCATCGGCTTGAGGATCGACGCCGCGTCGATGGCCCCTTCGGCCGCACCCCCACCGACCAGGGTGTGAAGCTCGTCGATGAACAGGATGATGTCGCCGCGGGTGCGGATCTCCTTGAGCACCTTCTTCAGGCGCTCCTCGAAGTCGCCGCGGTAGCGGGAGCCGGCGACCAGCGCGCCCAAGTCGAGCGTGTAGAGCTGCTTGCCCCGCAAGGTCTCGGGCACGTCGTTGGCCACGATCTTCTGGGCGAGGCCCTCGACGATGGCTGTCTTGCCGACGCCGGGCTCACCGACGAGCACCGGGTTGTTCTTGGTGCGGCGCGAGAGCACTTGCATCACGCGCTCGATCTCACGGTGGCGACCGATGACGGGGTCGAGCTTCTTCTCACGCGCCTGCTGCGTGAGGTTGCGACCGAACTGGTCGAGCACGAGCGAACCTGACGGCGTCTGCTCGCCGCTGCCACCGGTAGTGGCACCGGCCTTCTCCTGCTGGCCGCCAGGGCCGCTGTAGCCGGAGAGCAACTGGATGACCTGCTGGCGCACGCGCGACAGATCGGCGCCGAGCTTCACGAGCACCTGGGCGGCGACGCCCTCACCTTCGCGGATCAGTCCGAGCAGGATGTGCTCGGTGCCGATGTAGTTGTGTCCGAGCTGCAAGGCCTCACGCAGCGAGAGCTCGAGGACCTTCTTCGCGCGGGGGGTGAAGGGGATGTGGCCACTGGGCGATGAGCCGCCTTGACCAATGATCTCTTCGACCTGGCTGCGCACGGCCTCGAGTGAGATGCCGAGCGACTCGAGAGCTTTGGCCGCGACGCCCTCGCCCTCGTGAATCAGCCCGAGCAGGATGTGCTCGGTGCCGATGTAGTTGTGGTTGAGCAGCCGCGCTTCCTCTTGAGCAAGGACGACAACGCGGCGGGCCCGGTCGGTGAACCGTTCGAACAAGATCGCCTCCCCTGGCGGGGTTTCTAGTGGCGTGAGTCTACCCGTGACCTATCGGCGTGCCATGTGTGCTCTGTGAGGAAAGCATCTGGGTTGGTCGCTCACGGGAAGGGTTGTCTAGCCTCCAAAATGTGGATAGATGGCGCTCGCGGGTCGAGGACAGCCTGCGCGAGGCCGTACGCAGCGACGATGCGTATCTGACCGAAGTCGCCAGCCACCTGATCCTGGCCGGCGGCAAACGGGTTCGTCCCTTGTTCGCGATTGCCAGCGCGGCGTCCGCAGGTGACACGGCCGTCACCGACGACGTGGTGCTGGGCGGGGTCGCCGTCGAGCTGGTGCACCTCGGATCGCTGTACCACGAC
>JBEEGD010000276.1:0-2572 GCA_041166685.1 Acidimicrobiaceae bacterium
TTCGCGTTGCTGGCAGCGCTGGAGTTCGCCGACCGCACAGGCCGCGGTCAACTCGTCGAGGTGCCGATGATCGAGACCGTACTGAATGTGACCGCCACGCAGACAATCGAATTCGACGTCTTCGGGGAAGTCCCATCGAGGCGCGGCAACCGAGGGCACACCGCAGCGACGCAGGACCTCTACCGGTGCGTAGGTGACGACGACTGGATCGCGATCAGCGTGCACACCGACGCGCAGCGGAACGCGTTGTCGGAGTTTACGGGCAGCACCGACCTCGGCGAGTGGTTCGCCGCCAAGGACCTCCAGGCTGTGGTCGACGCGCTTGCAAGCGCAGGGATTCCGGCGGCCGCCGTCGTCTCCCCGTCGCTGGTGACCGAAAACCCGCAATTGCGCCATCGCGGCTTCTTCGAACGCCTCGAACATCCACGCACCGGAGAGGGCCTGTACCCGACGCCGCCGTTCGCCCCGCTGGACGGCACCAACTGCTGGCTGCATCGGCCACCGCCGACACTGGGGGAGCACAACGCCGAAGTGTTGAGCGAGCTGTGTGGCCTCACCGATGCAGATCTGCAGCGACTCACCGCTGAAGGCGTGATCGGTAACCGACCGAAGGGTCTGTGACTAGCGCGCCCGCAGCGAAATCGCCATCTCGTCGTAGATCGACATGTTGTTCGTCAGGTTCGGATAGGCGACCTTCGGCAGGCCGAGGCTGATGTCGTCGGCGCGGCAGAGTAACTCGTCGAGCACCGCGCGGATCTCGGCTCGCGCCAGCATCGCGCCAAGGCAGTGGTGAGGCCCGCCTCCGCCGAACGCCACGTGCGGGTTCTCTGCGCGGCCGATATCGAAGGTGAACGGGTCGCCGAACACCTCTTCGTCGCGGTTGGCCGACCGCAGCATCGCGACCACCCGATCGCCTTTGGGGATCGTCACGCCGTCCATCTCCACGTCGATCTTCGTGCTGCGCGTCCAGAATGCGACGGGTGTCGACCAGCGCAGCACCTCTTCGACGGCGTTCGGGCGGATCGCCTCGTCGGCGCGGTAACGCTCGATCCCCCCGGGATTGGCGACAAACGCCTGCAGTCCGGACGCCAGCGCGTTCTTGGTCGTGTCACTGCCTGCAAAGGCGATCACGAAGAAGAAGATCTCCAATTCGTTGGCGGGGATGGACAACTCGTCACCGTTCTCGTCGGTGATCACGGCGGAAGTGAGCGTGCTCCAAATATCGTCGACCGGATTCCGCCGCTTCTCCGCGGTGAGCTCGAGCGCGTACGAGAAGATCTTCCCGAAGAGCTCAAGCTGATCCTGCTCGGTCAACTGCGAGTCCGGTGAGTTGGCCGACAGGATGCGATCGAGGGTGTCGAAGATGTCGGGTCGGTCTTCGTCGGGGATGCCGATGATGTCGCCGATGACCGACATCGGCAGCACGTCGGCGACGTCTTCTATCCAGTCGCCGCCAGCTGTCGCGAGTAGCCGATCGATCAACGAAGCTGCCCGCCTCCGAATGCCCTCCTCGAGCTTGGCGATTGCCTTCGGGGTGAACGCGTGTGACATCACCCTGCGTCGCTTGGTCAGGTCGGGAGGATCCATGTGGATGATCGTCGGGAATGACGTCATCACGCCAATCGGCTGGATGAGCGGACCGTCGACGGCGGTGAACGCATCCGTGTCGCGATGAATTCGTTGCGCATGCCGATGCTTGGTCGTCATCCAGAAGTCCCGCTTGACCGTCTTCGCGACGCCATCGGTGAGCTCGTGGTGGAAGATCGGTTGTTCACGACGGAGCTCGGCGAACAGATCGTCGGGAAATCCGTTCCGCCACAACGCGGAATCCGATAAATCGACCGGCGTCCTCGTGGGCATGCGTCCCCCTCATTCCGTTGGCCTTGACCTAGAATGCCTAAAATAGTAAAAATAGGCAACGGACAGGTTGTGACCTGCCCTAATGTTGTGCGGACGGAGTAGCAATGACGGCAGGGTCCTTTCAAAAGGATGAGGCTTCAGACCCGACCACCGATCCGTCTGAGCGCGAGTTCGGCCCAAGCGGCATCAGCCTCTCGACGTACCGCTTCCCGACCGGGTGGTTCATCGTCGGGTTCGCCTCCGAGTTGGCCCCCGGCCAGGTCAAGCGCGCCCACTACTTCGGCGAGGAGCTGGTGATCTTCCGCGCCGCGTCGGGGCAGATCAGCGTGCTCGACGCCTACTGTCAGCACCTCGGGGCCAACATGGGGGTCGGCGGCACCGTCGAGGGCGAACACATCGTCTGCCCGTGGCACGGCTGGCACTGGAACGGCGACGGCACCAACGCCCTGATTCCGTACAGCAAGATCGGTTGCAAGCAGAACGTCCGCATCAAGACCTACCCGGTCGCAGAGTGGTATGGCTTCATCCTGGTGTGGCACGAACGCCACGGCCGCGCCCCGTACTGGCAGCCCCCGGTGCTGCCCGAGCTGGAAACCGACGAGTACTACCCGCTGCACCCGCACACGCGGATGGTCAACCGGGTCAAGGTGCACGCGCAGATGATCATCGAGAACGCCGCCGACCCGTACCACGTGCAGTATGTGCACAAGGC
>JBEEGD010000277.1:0-3289 GCA_041166685.1 Acidimicrobiaceae bacterium
CGCCGCGTGAGCACCGCGTAGAGCTCGCCGTCGAGCTCGTAGAACAGCGCCAGAACAGCCGACGCCCGCGCCGCGCCGGTCTCTTCGACGAACGACGGCGAGCCGACGCGGTCCTTGAACACGGCCCGGAGATCGTCCGCGGTGATGACGCGCTCAGCCAACGGCAAGCCGGCCCACGGAGGCGGTCCGCCGTCCGTGATGGCGTCTGGCCGCGGAATGAGCTGCGGGCCGCCCCGTTCTGTCACGTAGACGCAGGGAGCGCAGCCACCAGTTGCTCGAGCAACTCCTTCATCCCTGCGGTCTTGAGGTTGCTCATCACCCGTCCAGGTGGCGTCTCGCCTTTTTCCCACTCCATCCAGAAGGCGAGCAGCTTCACGGGTTCGGGCGGGGGAGTCTCCACGTGGAGAACGTACAGGGGCGGCGAAGCCGCCACCTTCGAAGGGTGGGCGGCGGGGCTGAGTGGTCTATGCAGCCTGGCGGTAACGCCTGATCGCGAGCGGAGCGAAGATCACGGTGAGTCCGACGATCCACAGCAGCGCGTGGAACACCGGAATCGCCGTATCGCCCCCGATGCTCAGCGCTCGCTGGGCCTTGACCACGACGGAGACCGGCTGAACCCGGTTGTACGCCTGCAGCCAGCCGGGCATGCCGTCGATCGGAACGAACGCCGTAGACGCAAAGACGAGGAGCGCGAGTACCGGGAACGACGCTGCTTGCGCGGCCTCCGCGTTCGGGACACGAAGGCCGATCAGGGCGAAGATCCACGAGAACGAGAACGAGAACAAGAGCAGCAGCCCGATCGACGCGACGAACGGTACGACGCCGGCGTGGACGCGGAAGCCGACCAGGAACCCGACGAAGATCATCATCAGCACCACGAAGAAGTTCCGCACGAGATCGGCGAGGGAACGACCGGCGAGCACCGCTGACCGCGCCATCGGGAGCGACCGGAACCGCTCGATGAGCCCCTTGTGGAGATCTTCGCTGAGGCCGATGCCCGTGTTCATCGCGCCGAACGCGACGGTCTGCACGAACACGCCGGGCATCAAGAAGTCGACGTACGGAATGCCGGGGATGTTGATCGAGCCACCGAACACATAACGGAACGTGAGCACGAAGATGATCGGCTGGATCGTGCTGAACATGATCACCGCGGGCGTACGGCTCATCGCTTTGAGGTTCCGCCAGGTGATCGTGATCGCGTCGGCGAGGGCCCACCCGAGCGCCGAACGCTGCTCAAGAGTGGGAATGGGCGCAGGCGCAGTGATGGCAGCCATCAGCTGGCCTCCTCCAAGTCGTCGCCGGCGTCAGTGGGACGGCCGGTCAGCGTCAGGAAGACATCGTCGAGGCTCGGCTCACGCACGGCGACGGCGATCGGCTCGATACCGGCGCCATCGAGTTTGCGAACGACCGCCAGCAACGATCGGCCGCTGTCGACGACCTTGACCTCGATGCTTCGACCGTCGTCGCTCAGATTCGTGGGGCCGACCTCGGAAAGCACGGTCTTGGCGGCGTCGGCGATTGCGGGGTCCGCAACTTCGATGTGGATGATCGTGCTGCCGAGCTGTGCTTTGAGTTCGGCCGCCGTGCCCTCGGCGATTACGCGGCCGTGGTCCACCACGGCAACCCGATCGGCGAGGCGATCAGCCTCCTCGAGGTACTGCGTGGTCAGGAGCAGGGTCGCACCATCAGCGACGAGCTCCTCGATCACGCCCCACAGGTCGAGCCGGCCGCGGGGGTCGAGGCCAGTCGTCGGCTCGTCGAGGATCAACACGGGAGGGCGATGCACGAGCGCGGCCGCCAAGTCGAGGCGACGGCGCATACCCCCGGAGTACGTCTTCACCGGCCGGTCGCCGGCGTCCGACAGCCCGAAGCGTTCGAGCAGCTCTCCTGCGCGCGGCACGATGCCCGCTCGCGGCTGATGGGTAAGACGACCGACCATGATGAGGTTCTCGCGACCGGTGAGGTTCTCGTCGACGGCGGCGTACTGCCCAGCAAGACCGATGCGCGTGCGCACTTCTTGCGGTTGCTTGCAGACATCGAAGCCGAGTACTTCTGCGTGACCGCCGTCGGGCTGAAGGATCGTGGTGAGAATGCGCACGGCCGTGGTCTTGCCAGCCCCGTTGGGGCCGAGCAGGCCGAGCACAGTGCCAGCGGGCACGGCCAGGTCGACGCCGGCGAGTGCGACGACGTTGCCGAACCTCTTGACGAGGCCCTCGGCGTAGATGGCTGGCTTGTCCATGGTCTTCAACCCTCGCGCAGATCGTTGACTCGAGTCAACTATTTTGTTTAGTTAACTCAATGATTGTGTCGCCGAAACATTCGTCGTAGTGTTTGCACTGATGGTGAAGCGATCAACTTCGGCAGCGAGAGAGGCGTGGGAGTGCGTCACGGATTTGTGGTTCGGCGACGAGAACCTCGATCGGTTTCACGACGCCTGCGCAGCTGCTGACATCTCGCCTCCGCAGTTGAAAGCACTTCTGTCCTTGGTACCCGGTGACTCGAAGCCGATGCGCTCGATCGCGGAGATGCTGCGTTGCGATGCGTCGTGGGTGACGGGCATCGTCGACGGCCTCGAGGAGCGAGGGTACGTCGAGCGCCAGCCGCACAAGACCGATCGACGCGTGAAAGTCGTCACGATCACCGCGCTCGGCGAGAAGGCAAAGGACAGGGCAATGCAACAGTTGTATGAACCGCCGGCGTCGCTCGTAACCGCGCTGACCCAAAACGAGCAACGGACCTTGCGCGATCTCCTGCGCAAGGTCCGCGACTCAAACTCGCGGCAATAGCACGGCGGAACGCCGGGCATTTGCCTCGACTACATCATTCCGCCCATGCCGCCCATGCCACCCATGCCGCCGCCGGGCATCGCCGGCATCGCGGACGCGGGCTCGGGCTTGTCGGCCACGAGGCACTCGGTGGTGAGCAGGAGGCTGGCGATCGACGCCGCGTTCTGAAGCGCAGCACGCGTCACCTTCGCGGGGTCGATCACTCCGGCCTTGAGCAAGTCTTCGAAATCACCGGTCGCGGCATTGAAGCCGGTGTTGCCGCTCTCCCGAAGGATCTGCTCGACGACGACTGCCCCTTCGTGACCTGCGTTGTCGGCAATCAGACGAGACGGAGCCTCGACCGCTTTCCAGACGCTGCGCGCTCCGGTGGCTTCGTCGCCCTCGAGCTTCTTCAACACCTTCTCGATGGCCACGCGGGCTCGAAGCAGAGCAACGCCGCCGCCGGCAACGACACCCTCCTCGATGGCCGCACGCGTCGCCGAGAGCGCATCCTCGATGCG
>JBEEGD010000278.1:0-8882 GCA_041166685.1 Acidimicrobiaceae bacterium
GTGACCCGGTGACGGTCACGCTCCCGGTGCCCGGGCCATGACGGCCGCGGCCAGAGTCGGTGGGGAACGACGGCGCGCGCCACGGGTGACACCGGCGCTGCCGTTCCACGAGTGTGGCGACGCCATCGCGGCGATCACCCATGATCTCGAGGCGCAGGGTCTTGGCCGGTGGACCCTCACCGACCGATCGCCGGACGACCCGTCCGATACCGCTCTCGTCGCCGTTCCGATCCTGGTGCCCGACGGCCGGCGCGAGCTCCTGTTGGTCGGCGACCGATCCGTCGAGGCACCCCTGTCGCCCGCCGAGCTGCGAGCGGTGGTGTCCGCCGGTCGCGTGATCGCGACGCTGCTGACGGCGGAGGTCCAGGCGGACCGACTGTTGCAGCGGGCCGTGCAGGCCGAGCAGGAGTCGATGACCGACGGACTGACGGCGCTCCCCAACGGTCGCAGCTGGTGGCGCGCGCTGGCCCGCGAGGCCTCACGCTGCGATCGACATCAGCTCTTCGCGGTCGTGGCCGTGATCGACCTCGACGACCTCAAGCGGGTGAACGACAGCCAAGGGCATCTCGCCGGAGACCTGTTGTTGCGCACGGTGGCCGCGGCGCTGACCGGCACGATGCGCATCAACGACGTGGTGGCTCGGCTCGGGGGCGACGAGTTCGGTGTCCTCGCGGTCGACGACGAACCGCCGAGGCCCGAGCGAGTCGCGGACCGGTTGCGCGCCGCGCTGGCCGCCACCGGGGCCGAAGCCTCGATCGGCGTCGCCGTGTACGAGCCCGGGGGCTTCATCGAGGCCGCCTTCGATCAGGCCGACCACAACATGTACGAAGCCAAGCGAGCCACGCGCGCCGCTCGCCGGGCGCCCTGACCGCGACCCCCGCCCCGGGTCGTCACCACAAGATGGTCTGAGGACCACTGAAAATGGGGTTACGCCCCCATCCAGCGGGCACACTGGGGTTCGAGTATGGCCGCACCCACCGTCGCGCCCGATCACTGGGCCACCTCGTTCCAGCATGAGGCCTTGTTCTACGCGGGCCTCGACGACTTCCTCGCCGGCACGGTCCCGTTCCTGCGCGAGGGCCTAGCCAACGACGAACCGATGCTGGTGGCCGTGCCCGAACCCCGGCTCCGCGCCTTGCAGGGCGAGCTCAACGGCGACGGCGACTGGGTCACCTTCCTCGACATGGGCGAGATCGGCCGCAACCCGGCCCACATCATCCCCGCCTGGCACGACTTCCTGAACAGCAACGGCAATGGCCAGCACCCGGTGCGGGGCATCGGCGAGCCCATCTGGGCGGGCCGCACCGACACCGAGCTCATCGAATGCCAGCGCCACGAGTCGCTACTCAACGTGGCCTTTGCCCACTCCGGCAGCTGGCGGCTGCTCTGCCCCTACGACACCGTTGCCCTGCCCGCCGACGTGATCGACGAAGCCGAGCGCAGCCACCCGTGGGTGAGCCGCAGCGACGGTGAGCGCGCCGGCAGCACGCAGTGCCGCGACCTCGCGGTGATGGCCGAGCCTTTCGACGCGCCGCTGCCACCGCCCCCCGCGCACGCCGATGCGCTGCCGTTCGACATCACCACGATCGCGGCGGTCCGCCAACTCGTGGCCGTGCTCGGGCGGGCCGCCGGGCTCAACGAGGCCCGCACCGACGACTTCGTGCTCGCCGCCCATGAAGTGGCGAGCAACAGCGTCCGCCATGCCGGCGGCAGTGGAACGTTGCGCATCTGGCACGACGGTCACGCCGTCGTGTGCGAGGTGGCCGACACCGGGCGCATCCACGAACCGCTCGTCGGCCGCCAACGCCCGCGAGACGACCGGGTCGGCGGCCGGGGCGTGTGGATGGCCAATCAGTTGTGCGACCTCGTGCAGATCCGCACGTTCGCCGACGGCAACGTCGTGCGGCTGCACATGCTGACCCGCTGACCACGACGCTGCACTCGAAGAACGGCGCTCACGAGCTGACGGACGTTCTCACTTTGCTTTCTGGTGCTCGGCGATCTTGTCGCGCACCTGATCGACGAGAGCCACGAAGGGACCGATCAGCAGGTTGCCGAGCGCGCTGTTGGGCCCGTGGGGGTGGGCGTGGGTCGGGGCCACGCTCTCGGCCACGAGGATGGCGTCGGCCATCTCCCGCAACTTCTGCACGTCGAGGTTGGCCTCGAGCGTCGGGAACACCTCGGTCTCCTCGGCCTCGGCGTGTTGCAGCACCGCGGTGCGGAAGCTGGCGAACTCCGTGTCGAAGCCCTCCCCGTCGACGCCCTTCTTCTCCAAGCTGGCGAGCACCTTCTTCGCCGCCGACTCTTCGGCGAGGCGGGCCTTCACGATGCGCTCGCCGCTGTCACCGATCTCTCGGAGCTCGGGGTACACGATCATCTCTTCGGCCGTCTCGTGCATGGCCAGCATGGCGCGGATGCAGTCGAAGATCTCCTGGCGCTGCTCGCCGGTGGCCTGATCGAACTCGCTGAACATCTTCTTCACCGACTCGTGCTGCTGGCGCAGCAACTCGGTGGCGGTCGATTGCGTTGCCGTCTCGTGATTTGCCATGCGGGCGCGATACCCATCGCACGCCGGATCACACCTGCACACGGCTCAGTCGACGATGACGAGACCCTTCCCGACATGGGCGGTCTCGACGACACGCCGCACGATCGACGACGGTGAAAGCAACGTGATGCGCTCGGCTGCCTGCAGCGCGCGCACGAGCTCGCGAATCCCCGTCGACCCCATGAACGTCACGTGCTTGAAGTCGACTTTGATGTCACGCGCTCCCGACTCGACGGCCTCGTTGAGTGCATCCCGGAACTCGGCGCACGACGGCAGGTCGATCTCGCCGGTGACGTCACGCGCGGCGGGTCGGTGCTCGAACAGCGTCGGTCGCAGGTTGCCGATGCGACGCGCGAAGCGCCCGATCGTCTCCGACGTCACGAGGGGGAACGGTGCCCGTCGATACGAAGCGCCGCGCTCTGAAGCGGTACGTAGCCCGGTTCATCGACATTGGCGGCTCGGCCTCGCAGCAGATCGAGTGCTCGTGTCGTCACAGAACGAGTTTGTCGGGAATGGTCTTTTTGATCCGTTGTTAGCCTCGCCTCAGTGAATCGGGAGTCCATCGAATCGTGAGCACACCGGTGGGCGAGAGGCGAGCATTTCCTCGTCTTCCGCTCCCGGTCCCGGTCGGCTTCGAACGAGTGGGAGACGACACCTTGGTTGCCGGCACGACCAGGGATATCTCGTTGGGCGGTCTGCGCGCCACGACGCCGATGGTGTTGCCGGAAGGCGCACACGCGACCGTCGTGCTCGAGCTCTCCTCGGGCCCACCGATCGTCGCGGTGGTCGAGGTACTGTCCCAGACGATCCTGATCGAAGACGTCAGCATCGAAACCCGATGTCGGTTCGTGAGCATCAGTGCGGAGGACCGCATGCGCCTCGCCGCGGAGCTGCGCGGCGTTCAGGGCGAATCGGGGCGCAGGTCCCGGTAGGCGGGTAATTGGTCGCGATTGGCAGCGGCTAGGAATAGCGGGTTCGTCCGTTGCCATCGCGGCGGTTGTGATCACCCGCTGACCGCGGTCTCCAGGTCCTGGCACTCGTGGAGCGCTCCGTCGGCCGGGCGCGCCGCCGTCAGTCTTCGATGGCAACGCTCTTGTCGACCGCCGCGGTCTCGAGCGCGCGACGCACGATGGACGACGGTGAGCGCACCACGACGCGATCAACCACCTGCGACGCCCGCACGAGCTCACGGATGCCGGTCGACCCCATGAACGTGACGCGCTTGAAGTCGACCTCGATCTCCCGCGCTCCCGACTGGACGGCCTCGTTGAGCGCATCCCGGAACGCGGCGCACGAGGCGAGATCGATCTCGCCGGTGACCGTGACCCGGGGCGGGTCGGCGTCGGGGTCGGCAACGACGTGAAAGTCAGGGACGGCGTCCCAGTCGTCGTACGTCATGAGCACCATGGTGCCCCTACCCCATGTCGCGCCCGCCAATCCGGCCTCAGGCCGGCGTCGCCGTCACGATGAAGGTGTACGCGAACAGCGACGGCCGCACGTTGCCGATGCGGTGCGCGACGCGCCCGAGGGCCTCGGACTTCACGAGCGGAACGGGAATCGTGCCGACCACGGATTGCACATGGAAGCCGGCGGTCTCGAGCATCTCGAGCAGCGTCGCCCGTGTGTAAAACCGCAAGTGGGTCCGGTCGAGGATGCCGCGGTCGGTGTAGCGGAACCGGCCGGCCAACAACGAGAACCGTACCGCCCAGTTGGCCACGTTGGGCACGCTCACCACCAGCGTTCCGGTGGGTGCGAGATGGTTGCGCAAACGCCGCAACACCGTGACGGGGTCGGCCAGATGCTCGAGCGTGTCCCCGAACAGCAACACGTCGTAGGTGCCCTCGAGCTCATCGGTGTCGAACTGCTCGAGGTCGCCGCTGTAGACCCGCTCGCACACCTTTCTCGCGCGTTCGGCCGCGACCGGGTCGAGCTCGTGGCCGTCGACGCGCAAGCCGGCGCCCGTGAGCACCGACGCGAAGTACCCCGACGACACGCCGCCCTCGAACACCCGCCCCCCCGGCGGGGCGCACGCCAGCACCGCCTCCGCCAGAAGATGATGCGTGCGGTAGGGCGCGGTCTGGAGGGGCACGTACCCCGGCTCGTCGACATCGGCGGCGCGGCTGCGCACCAGTTCGAGCGCCCTCGTCGTCACGCAACGAGTTTGCCAGGCAAGCGCGCGATGTCCCCTTGGTACCCTTCCTTGCCGTGAGCCGGATGCACGACCGACGGGCGCGATCGGCGGCCAAGCGCATGCTCGGCTCCCGCGGGGAGGTCGCCTGCGAGGACCCCGCGTTCCTGCGCGCGAAGTTCACCTTTCGCAAGCGCTGACGGTCGGTGACGACGCGCCAAGCGGTCGCCGTAGCCGCACTTCCGATTCTGATCTACCTCTGCATGCGGGCGGTTCCGTCGAGCTACGACGCGGTCGGGATCACGCAGCTCGAGCCGGCGTTCATCGACATGCGCAACGTGACGACCGCCGTCGAGTGCGACCGGCAAGGCATCGACCCGCTGCGCTCCAACCCGTGCGACCCCACCCAACGGCCGCTCAACTACCCGCGGGTGTGGGTGAAGGCGCTCAGCCCGTTGGGCATCGGCGCGGGGGCCACGGTTCCGCTCGCGCTGATCGCCATCGCAGTGTTCAGCGGCGCACTTGCGCTCCTGATGCGCAACCAGCCAGGAGGAGTCTGGTGGTGGGCGGCGACGATCGTCTCGCCGCCGGTGATGCTCGTGGTCGAGCGAGGAAACACCGACCTCGTCGTGTTCGCGGCGCTCGTCATCGCCGCGCTCGCGCTCGAGCGCCCGGCGCTCGCCGCGGCGAGCTGGCTGGCCACCGTCGTCCTCAAACTCTTCACGGTCGCCGCGGCGCCCGTCTTGCTGCTGCATGCCCGGCCCCGACGGTGGATGCTCGCCGCCCTCGGTGTCGCGGTTGCGTACGCAGCACTCTCGTTCCGCGACATTCGAGTGATCGCGCACGTGGTGCCACAAGACGTCGACAACTCCTACGGCTCGTCGCTCCTGCCGGCCCGAATCGCGGGTTCGCTCGAGCCGGCGAACTACAAGATCATCGGCTGGGTCATCGCCGGGCTGGTCGGCATCGGCGCGCTTGTCCGTGGATGGCGCCACAACTTCCGCGCAGAGAACGGCGGAGTCGCAGAGTTCCAGGTCGCGGCCAGCATCTTCATCGCCACCTACCTCGTCGGCGTGAGCTTCGACTACCGCGAGATCTTCCTGCTCCTCGCGCTGCCGTTCACGCTGCGCAACCCGTCGGTCGAGACGCGACTGCTGCAGGTGTTGATCGTCGCCTCGATGTGGCTGGGTCCGGGCGGGCGAATCGGTGGTCTCGCGGACGACGTGGTCGAACTCGTCCTCTTCGCCGTCCTCGTGTCTCTGCTGACCGCCACATTTGCGCGGACTTTCCGCGCGTCGACAGACGGAATCCGTCTGCGTGCGCGCTGATGCTGCGGGATACGGGCTGAGCAACCCCGCGGGCGCGGTAGCGTGAGCGTCGGTCGCTTCCCCCCGTCACCGTTGCCGCCCACCGGGGGGTCCGATGTCGCTTGCGCACGGTGGTGGCCAATCGTGCCCTCGACGACAAGCCGTCCGACTCCGCCGTGGGAAGAGCGCTGCGCGCAGGTACTCGCGGCCCACGGCATCAACAGCTGGGAGTTCCACCACGTCATCCGACGCGTACGGCCGACATGGCGGTCGCCGGTTGGTGGGCATCACGACATGCGAACGAGCAAAGCGTTGTTGCAGGTCACGGGTACAGTCGCGTTCATGAGCTTCCCCCTCGATGATCCGATCGATGAGGGGATGTCATGCGAACACAAGGGGAGCTCCGCGAGCTCTTTGCCGCGGCCGAGGGGTCGTGGGGCCGGAACTCCGCGGAGATCTTGATGCAGGTTGTGCGCGCCGAGGGCTGGGACGACGTGGCCCGCCGCGCCGATCTCGAGGCCTTCCGCACCGAGCTGCGCGGCGAGATGGTTTTGCTTCGGGGCGACATGACCGAGTTGCGAGCGGAACTTCGGGGCGAGCTAGCCGAAATGCGGGGCGAGATGACCGAGTTGCGAGCGGAACTTCGGGGCGAGGTCGCCGAAATGCGGGGCGAGATGACCGAGTTGCGAGCGGAACTTCGGGGCGAGATGGCCGAGCTGCGCGGCCGGTTCGATGGGCTGGTCGCCCGTCAACTCGTGGCGAACGTGCCGTTGGCCTTCGGCGTGGCCGGTTTGGTGCTGGCCGCCGCCAAGCTCGCGTAGCCGCCCGCCTGGTGGGTGACTGGCCTGATCGGGGGGCGCAGGCGGTCCCTTCGGGCTATTGAGAACGGTTCAGCTTCGCTCCATTATCACGGTGCGTGACCTCTTCACCACGAACGGGCGGTCGTGGATCCGGTCGGGCGCAGGGGCCGATCGCGGTCGCCGCCCGCTGGGTCATGACCGGGTACCGGCGCCAACGCGTCGCGGCCCTGGAGATCTGCTCGACGAGCGTGGCCTTCATCTTGTTGCGCCACGTCGGGCTGCTGGCCGACCTGCCGGTGCTGACCTACCTCGGGCTGTTCGCGGTCGCGGGGTTCATCGGCAGCGTGGCCACGGCCAAGTTCCCGTCCGGCAGCGAGCGCGACCTGTTCCTACGTTTCGCGACGCACATCGGCGCGGCGACGACGGTGATGTACGCGACGGGCTGGGGTCCGGCGTTGGCCGTCGGCTTCGTGTACGTCGGTTGCGAGGAGATCGAGCACACCGGCTCGAAGGCCGCCGGGCCGGTGCTCGTGATGACGGTGGCCGGGATCGGCGCCGGGCAGGTGGCCATCGCGGCGGGAATGGCGCCGAGCATCCTCCCGTACCCGGAGGTACACGGCCTCGCGGTGCTCGCGGCGTTGGGCGTCGCCTTCGCCGTTCGAGTCGCGGCGTCCGCGGCGGCGAAGCGCGAGGAGGTGCAGGCCGACCTGCGCGAGCGCGAGGCGCGCTTCCGCAACCTGGTGCAGAACATCTCCGATCTCGTCATCGTGATCGACGAAGCCGGTCTGCTGAGCTACGCCAGTCCCGCGGCAGAGCGGATGCTCGGCTACGACGCGGTGTCGATGCTCGGCACCAACGTGTTCGAGATCGTGCACCCCGACGATCGTGACCGCGTCGTGGAGATCTTCCTCGAGACGCTCGAGGAAGGCCCGGGCGTCAAGGGGTTGTTGGACCTTCGGGTCGCGCACACCGACGGACGATGGGTCCACGTCGAGGTCATCGGCAACATCGTCGTGTCCGACGGCGTGCTCGAGGGTTACGTGATCACGGTGCGCGACGTCACCGAACGGGCCGAGGCCAGCGAGGCGTTGCGAGTCAGCGAGGAGCGCTACCGCGTGTTGCTCAACGCGCTGAACGAGGGCGTCGCCGTCGTGTGTCGTGACGGCACCATGCTGGCCTGCAACGACATCGGCCAGGAGATGCTCGGGCTCGGACCGGCGGGCGTCACCGAGTTCCAGAACATCCACGACTACGACCCCGAGATCTACGACGAAGACGGCGAGGAGATCCCCCGCGACGAACGCCCGATGGCCCGCGCCTTCCAAACGGGATGCGAGGCCCGGGCGACGGTGCGCATGCGACGGCGCGACGGCTGCCTCGTGTGGCTCGACCTGCGCGCCGTGCCCATGCCCGGCGACGCCCACGGGCACCAAGTGGTCGTGTCCGCGGTGGACATCACCGTACGCAAGGAGGCCGAGCACGCGCTGGCGCGGCAGGCGACTCACGATCCGCTCACCGGGCTCCCGAACCGCACCTTGTTGTATGACCGCATCTCCCAGGCGCTGGCCCGGCGCAGCCGCCTGCCAGGCGATCTCGCCGTGATGTTCCTCGACGTCGACCGGTTCAAATGGCTCAACGACAGCCTCGGTCACGCCGCCGGCGACGCGGTGCTCGTCGAGGTGGCCGCGCGGCTCCAGTCCGCCGTGCGCGACACCGACACCGTGGCGCGGTTCGGCGGCGACGAGTTCGTCGTGCTGTGCGAAGACATGGCCAGCGAGGAGCAGGCCATGCTGCTCGCCCGCCACCTGTCCGAGTGCGTGTCGTTCCCGATCGAGCTCGGTGCCACGGAGATGACCCCGAGCGTGAGCATCGGTCTCGTGATTGCGTCCGCGGTGGTCGACGCCGGCCCCGATGCGTTGCTCCGCGACGCCGACGCCGCGATGTACACCGCCAAGGAGCGCGGGCGCGGCGGCCGCGAGTTGTTCGACTCCGGCACCCACGCCCGCACCGCCGAGCGTCACGAAGCGGAACGCGCGTTGCGGCGAGCGATCGACCGGGGCGAGCTCCGGGTGCACTATCAACCCGAGGTCGATCTGTCG
>JBEEGD010000279.1:0-3732 GCA_041166685.1 Acidimicrobiaceae bacterium
CACCGTGATGAAGTCGACGCCGGTGACCGGCGCGCCTTCGGTGTTGGCGAGGACGTCGTCGCTGTCGCGCACCGACGCCATCGTGACGATCGGCGCTTCGGTCATGCCGTAGCCCGACACGATCCCCACGCTGCCCATCGCATCCTTGATGTCGTAGTGCAGCTGCGGGGGCTTCGGCGCACCACCGCCGATGTACGCGCGCGCGTCGGGGAACAGCGGGGCCGACTCGGGATGGTTGCGTTGGTACGCGAGGTAGGCCATGTGGAACGGTGTGCCCGCGCCCGCCAGCGTGACGCCCTCGCGGGCGAGCACTTGCGGCGTGTTCTCGGCGTCGAAGCCCTCGACGACGATCATCGTGCAGCCGAACGCCAAGGCGCTGAAGATGTAGACGGCGCCGGCCACATGCGTGAACGGGAAGACACAGCCGATGCGATCGGCCTCCGTGACCTCCAGCCGCTCGCACATGCCGATGGCCGCGGCCTTGATCGTGGCATCGGTGTGCTGCGCGCCCTTTGGGTCGGCCGTCGTGCCAGACGTGTAGTAGTACCAACGGATCGGCAGATCGGCGGCGTCGTCGGGCGCCGCAGCCATGGGCGGCAACTGCTGCGGATCACCCTGAGGTAGGGCGCGGTTGGCGATGAGGATGTCGAGGCCGGGTTGACCGCCGGCGATCTCGCGGGCCATCTCCTCGTAGTCGAAGTTGCGCCACGTGCTCGGGACGATGAGCAGCCGCGAGCCGGCCTGCTTCGTGATGAACCCGACCTCGCGCTGGCGGTAGATCGGCAGCATCGGGTTCTGGATCGCGCCCAGACGGGCCAGCGCCGCGACGAGTGCAAGCGATTCGAGCCATGTCGGTAGCTGCCACGACACGACATCGCCTTCGCCGATGCCATGCCGCGCAAGACCGGCGGCGGTGCGCTCAGCCTCTGCCTTGTACTCGGCAAACGTGAGCGTGCGGCCCGTTTCGTCGACGGCCATCACCGCGTCAGGGGTCGCCGCGACCCGCTTCTCGAGGAGTTCCCACAGATTGCGTGCGTCGATCATGTGGCCTCCTTCATAGCCGTCTCCTTGGCCCAGGCGTAATCGGCTTTGCCGACCGGCGAACGCTGCACGGCATCGACGAACACCACCCCACGGGGCACCTTGTACCCCGCCAGCTGAGCCTTGCAATACGCGACGAGGTCGTCCTCGGTGACCCCCGCGCCGGACGACCGCTGGACGACCGCCGTGACACGCTCACCCCAACGATCATCGGGAAGACCGACGACGATCGCGTCGTAGACCTCGGGATGCCCGACGATGATTCCTTCAACTTCTTCAGGGAAGACCTTCTCGCCGCCGGTGTTGATGCACATCGATCCACGGCCGAGCAGCTGGATGGTGCCATCGTCGAGCACGGTGGCGACGTCCCCGGTCAGCACCCAGCGCTCGCCGGCGTGCTCGACAAACGTTGCGGCGGTCTTCTCGGGGTCGTTGTAGTACCCGATTGGGATGTGGCCGCGGCGGGCCACGCGGCCCTCGCGGCCCGAACCGGGCTCGATCTCGTCGAGGGTGTCGGGGTCGAGCACGAGGGTCTCGTTGTCAAAGCTCGAGAACTTGCCGCCACCGAAACTGCGGGCCTGCGCGCCAGTCTCCGACGCGCCATAACCGTCGTTGAGGATCGCGGTCGGGAAGGTGGCCGCCAGCTCCTCGCGCCCCGCGGCCGACAGTGGAGCACCACCTGAGCCAATCGAGAGGAGACTCGACGTGTCGTACCGATCGCGATTTGCCAAGTACTCGTCGATGAGAGGCCGGGCCACCGCGTCGCCGATGATCGTGAGCACTTGCACCTTGTGGTCGGTGATCAGCCGCCACACCTCCGCGTAGTCCGTTCGCGGTCGCGATGCGGTGAGCACATTCGTGCCGCCCGCCATGAGCCACGCGAACACCGTCCACTGCGCGGCACCGTGCATGAGCGGCGCCAGCGGCAGGAACACGAGCCCGTTGCCGATGCGCTCCGGCATCTCCTCCGGCGTCTTCACGGGGTTCGCGCGGCTGTAGTCACCACCGCCGAAGCAGGAGTAGAACGCGTCCTCCTGACGCCAGACCACGCCCTTCGGCATGCCAGTGGTTCCGCCCGTGTAGATGATGTAGAGATCGTCCGGGCTGCGGTCGATCTCGATGCGCTCGGGTGACGACTCGTCGAGCGCGGCTTCGTAGTCGTCATCGACGACCAGCGTCGTCTCCAACGTCGGGACGCCGTCGCGAATCGCGTCGACCCGGGAACGGAACTCTGCGTCGTGCACGAGCGCCTTCAAGTCGGCGTCGTTGAACAGATACCGCAACTCGTCTTCGACGTAGCGGTAGTTCACGTTGATCGGAACAGCGCGCAGCTTGTAGCTGGCGAGCATCGTTTCGACGTACTCGGTGCCGTTGTACATGTAACAACCGACGTGGTCCCCCGGCCCGATGCCGCGGTCGGCCAATACACGCGCGAGCCGATTGGCTCGATCCTCGAGTTGCGCGTACGTCAGGGTGCGTTTGGCGGTGATGAGCGCGGTGCGCTCGGGCACACGGTCGATGGCAGCCTCGGTCAAGTCGGCGAGGTTGAACGTGAGGCTCATGATCGAGTTCTACTTGATCGCGACAGGGTTCACTGGCGAACCGCATCCACCGGTGAACGGTAGCGGCGACGCCTCCAACAGAAACTCGTACACCCCGTCCGCCGCACAATCGGCGCCGAGCGCTTCGAGATCGAAGTTCTGTCCCTGCGTGAGCCCCATGTCGCGCAGGTGAAGAAGATGCACCGGCAGGAGCAGGTTCTCGTCTTCACACGGCCAGACCTCGAACGTGAAGGTGTCGGTGGCCACCGCGGCCACGTCGTGCTCGTGAAACCAGGGAGCGGTGCCCATGGTCAGCCCGGGTTGATGGCCAGCGGCATAGCCCTCGCGATCGTGCGTCTTGAACAGCTGTATGAAGCCCGTTCGCACGAGCACGGCATCGCCCGGCTCGAGTTCGATCTCGGCGAGTCGCACCGCGGCATCGAGGTCCTCCGGGCGAATGCCGTAGCCGGGCTCGAGGCGGTCGCGCCCAAGCGCGCGGGCGACATCAAGCAACACGCCGCGTGTCGTCAGGGACGTGACGCGAGCGATGCCGCAGCGCGTCGCCCCCCGTTCCGCCGTGACGGTTGTTGCGGGAAAACCGTTGTAGATCTGGCCGGAGTAACTCACGTGCGCCAGCGCGTCCCAGTGGGTCGCGGCCTGTAAACCCATGGTGACAACGTCGTCGTTGGTGCAGAACCCATCGGGTGTTCCGGCGAACTCCGAGTTGATCGCGATCATCGTGCGCAGCGGGTTGACCCGTCCCGGCACCGTCCCGATCTGCGGGCCGCGCTGATCGAGGCGCAAGGCCAGCGAGATGCGCTTGCCGGACCGTACGGAGGCGGCACCCCGCCGGACCGCCGCCGCGTCGATCAGGTTGAGCGTGCCGAGCTCGTCGTCGTCGCCCCAGCGTCCCCAGTTGGAGACGCGTTTTGCGAGCTCGGTGAACTCGGGTGACAGCAATGTGTTACGACGAAGCGGCTTCGCGGTACTTGGTGGTCGAGTGCACCGGGTCCTTGTCGAACTGCGGCAGGACTTCCTTGCCGAACAGCTCCATCGAGTTGACGATCGTGTCCAGCGGCAACGTGTTGGTCGTCGGGCTGAACGTGAGCTGGTCGACGCCGATGTCGATCCACTGCTGGATCGCCTTGGC
>JBEEGD010000280.1:0-9752 GCA_041166685.1 Acidimicrobiaceae bacterium
AGCCGCCGTCGGCGAAGGACGCCTCTGTGGCGCGCAGCCATGTCGCCGGCTCGCCCCAGCCGTCACGGATCGCGGCCTCGGCCGCCAGCAGGTGGTGATAGTGGACCGTGCCTTGAGCGATCGAGGACGACCGCAGCACATCGGACGCCGCCGAAAAGCGCTTTGCCGCGACGTCGGTGTTCCCCGCGCGCCCGTCCGCGACCGCCTCGAGCACGGCCAAGCACGCGTCGAACCCCGGCCAGATGCGGAGGTTCGTCGCGGCTGCGATCTCCGCCCGGGCCGCCGCACCCAGGTCGTCGTCATCGATCGTGTGGACCAGTGCCCACAGGCAGCGGTTCGGATAGATCGACGTCGTCACCGGCGCAACGCGGGCGTACTCCATCTGCCTGTCGAGCGCAGTTCGCAGTTGCTCGCGGTCGTCGCGGACGATCGCCAATGAGGCGCGCACCCGGCCCCAGAGATCCCCGAGGATCCGGGGATCGTGCGGATCCTTCTCGAGGGCGCGAGTGACGGCCGCTTCCATCTCGGCCTCGTCATCGGCAAGCGCGTGCGCGCCGCCGAGCCACAGCTCGGCGACCGGAAGGGCGGCGAGACCGTAACGCCGGCTGGCGTCGACACAGCGTTGCGCGGCTTCGAAGCAGGCGTCGCGATCGAACGATGACAGCGCGAAATCGGCGAGACTCAGATCCATGTGTGCGACCGTGACGAGTGCGCCGTGCCGCGCCGCAAAGTCCCGTACCTCGCGCAGGGGCGCCGCGCGGCCGCTCGCCCATTCCGCCCCCGCCAATTCTGCTCTGGCGCGTATGAGCCAGCTCGTCAGGCCGTTCCGCTCGGCCAGCTCGGCCGACCGTTTGAACCAGACCGTGCTCTCGTCGATGTTTCGCGTGCGCATGATCCGACCGACGACCTCGAGCGCCTCGCATTCGACCGCCGGTTGCCCGGTGGTTGCTGCGAGCGCGATGGCTGAGTGAGCGCGCGCTTCGGCCTCCTCCACCCGAGCGTGGGCCAGCGCGACATGCGCGGCGACGGCCTCGACCCGGGCTGCCACGGCTTCATCGACTGCGCCCTCGTCGACGAGGTCCCGGGCGCGGTTGGCCATCTCGTTCGCGCCCTTGTTGTCGCCCGCGGCGATTGCGGCACGCGCCAGCACGATGAGTAGGTCGGCGCGTCGGTCCGCGGGCGCCGAGCGCTCGGTCAGGCGATCGATGAGCGCCCGGCCCGTCCCCATGGCCTGCTCGGGCTTCCCCGCGAGCGCGAGCGTCTGCACGAGCGCCTCTTCGGCATCGTCGCTGACGTCGGGATCGGCGGCCGCGAGCCGGATCGACCTCCTGGCCGCGGCCTCGGCGCTGGTGAATGCCGCGCCGGCGAGCGCCCGTGTCGCGCTCTCGACCAGCCGCGTCGCGGCGGCTGCATTGTCGCCGGATGCTTCTGCCAGCTCAGCCGCCAGCTCGCACCACGCCCCGGGCAAGCCCGGGTGCGCCAGCTCCACCGCAGGCCAGGCACGGCTGGCGAGGTCTCGGCGCTCGGGAGGCAGAAGCTCGCGGACCACGGACTCCCTCGTCAGTGCGTGCCGGAACCTGAAATCGTTCCCGTCGACTTCGATGAGCTGTTCGTCCATACCTCGGCGCAGCCCCTCGACGACGGCGCCGCCGTCCAACGCGGCCACCGCGGGGAGTAGCTCCCAATCGAAGCGCCGGCCGAGCACCGCCGCGGCGTTGATCACGTTCCGTGCCGAAGCGTCCAACGACGACAGACGCTGTCGGATCGAGTCGCCGAGGCTGAACGGCACCGTCGGCTTGAGCACATCAGTCGTCGTCCAGCTCCCATCGACGAGCGAGAGCGCGTCGGACGCCACCAGACCCGCGAGCAGCTCCTCGACGAGAAACGGGTTGCCCTCGCTGTGCGCAGTGATGAACGCGAGCACGTCGGCGGGCGGGTCGTCCGTCGACAGACACGCTTCGACGACGCGTCCGACGTCGACCTCGCCGAGCGCTGTCACGCCGATCAAAGAGCCTGGATCACGGCGTTGCAGGCGGGGGAGCAGCTCGGCCATGGCTCCCGTCGCGCGCGAAGTGAACACCGTGAGCACGGGCTCCTCGCGCAGAGCGTCAGTGAGGTAGTCAAGGACCGCGAGCGACTCCGCGTCGGCCCAATGGAGATCTTCGAGGATGAGCACGCAACCGGTGGCGCCGGCGAGGAGGCGCAGCAGCCGCACCACTGCCTCGCCGAGGAGCACCGGAGACTCGTCCGCGCCGCCCGTCTCGTCGGAGATCCAAGTTGGAACGAGGCGACGCAGGTGTCCGCCGAAGCCGACCAACTCGGGGGCATCCACCGGTTGCCCGGAACGGAACTCGGCGACGAACGCCTCGGTCAAGGGCCGGTAGGGCATCGGTGTCTCGCTCGGCACTGCCCTTCCCTCCAGCACCGCGACGCCGCGCGCCCGAGCCCTCTCGATCACCTCGCGGCACAGGCGCGTCTTGCCGGCCCCCGCGTCGCCGATCAACCCAACGACACCACCTCGCCCGGTGGTCGCGTCGGCGACGCGCTCGACAAGGAGGCTTCGCTCCGACTCGCGTCCGATGAGCTCCGGGCAGAGCAATGCATGAGTTGGTTGAAAGGGCTTCGATGTCGCGTCGCGCCCTCGCGTCTCGGCGGGCGGGGCGACGCGGGGTCGTGGTGAGTCCGCGATCTTCATGTCTCGTACTCGGAATGCGGGTAACGGCTCTCGGACGCCCTTGAGCGTCAGCGGCCCTGCGCTCTCGAACTGGAACTGGCCGCGACGACCGAGGAGCGAGCGAATCAGGTCCGAGACAACGATGTCGCCGGGTCCGGCGGCCGCGCAGAGTCGGCTTGCGACGTTCACAGAGGTTCCGAACACGTCGCCCTCGTCGGCGATCGGCTCGCCAGCGTGTACTCCGATACGCACACTGACCCCGTCGGTCGCTTCGACTTGTATCGCCAACGCGCAGCGGGTGGCGTCCAGCGCGCTGCGAAACGTCGCCATCACGCTGTCTCCGGCGGTCTTGACCTCGCGACCTCGATGGGCCGCGAGCGCAGTTCGCACGGCGGCGAAGTGCGCCCGGCGCAGCACATCTGCAGCATCGTCGCCGAGACGGTCGCCGAGCTCAGTCCAGCCGACGAGGTCGGTGAACATGATGCAGAACAAACCGTCTTCGTCTGCGTAGGCGGCCACGTCCGATGGTTCCCCCTTGTCCGCCTCGGTCCTGTCAGGCAGAGCGTAGAAGGAGAGCTCGACGAGTGACTTCAGTCTGCACGTCGAACGTCAGAGACGGCTCAGACGTTACGACCCGTGAACGCGACCAGCTGGACGAGCGGCGAGGCGCCAGCGGGGGGCTCGACCGCGGCGGCGAAGGTGTCACCGTCGCGCATGCCCTCGGAGATGGCCTGTCGAGTGAAGGCGTCGACTTGCGCGACGACGTCCGCAGGCGGGTCGTACGACTGACCGGTCGCCGTGGCGATGTCCCAGCCATGCACGAGGCCGTCCATGGCCACGAAGCGGGCGAAGGTCTCGCCCGGGACCTCACCGAACGGGGCGGAGATCGTCCGGTCGAGGGCGCCGGGGGAGCGGACTGCGTCTTGGAGGTCGGCCATGGCCTTCGGGAACGCGGCGACGAGGTCGGTCGTCTCCGCAGCCGCCGGCGCCTCGCCTCGGAACGCGGCCGCGAACATCGTCGCGCCGCCGATCATGTGCTCGAGGACGTTGCGGACGGTGAAGTTGGCGCAGGCCGTGGGCGCGTCGAGCTGCGTCTTGTCGAGCGGCTCGACCAGCTTGTTCAGCAGGGGAAGGATCTCGTCGAGTTGGTCGCGGGGGTCCATTGCGGCTCCTTGTGTTTGGGATGCCAGTCGGCGCGAGGCCAGCTCGGCGGCCTCTCGGTCACGGCCATGGTGGATGAGCCGCGTGAGCTCGTCATCCCACGTCGGCTCGGGGCCAAGGCGGTTCGGCATGGCTTCATTGTCATTCCATACCGCGCGTCATCGCATCGGCTGCCTGCACCAGCCGACACTCACCTGATGGTTCATTTGCCCCATTCGTCGTCACCCGGATTGGTGTGACCGCCCGATGCTGCCGCCCGTGGCGTTCCGCCACGATGAGCCCATGCATTCATCCATCAGTGACATGCCCATCGAGATGCAGGCCGGCGAGATCGAGACCCGCGCCTCGGAGTGTGATGGCGTGCTCGCGCGCCACATCCAACTGCCGGCCGGCGTCGACTTCACCCCGCTCTTCAAGGGCCTGCCTGGCGACCTCTGCCAGTGTCCGCATTGGGGCCAGGTGCTCGAGGGCTCGATCCGGGTGCGCTACGCCGACGGCACCGAGGAGCTCAACTCCGCAGGCGACGTGTACTACTGGCGCGGCGGCCACACGGGTTGGACCGACGAGGGTGTGACGTTCCTGGAGTTCAGCCCCACTGCCGAGATCCAGCCGGTTCTCGAGCACCTGGCGGCCCAGATGGCGGCTGCCGAGTGAGCGACCCGGGCTGATCGCGCGAACGTGTCGGGCGTGGATCACCTCGTCGAGGGCCGAGAGGCCCGAGCGCGACAGGACTGGCAGGCGTGTTTCGACGCGCTTGTCCAGTCCGGCGCGCAGAGCAGTGATCCCGCGGTCGAAGCCGAGCGACTCGACCTGCTCGCTGATGCGGCGTGGTGGCTCGGCCGGCTCGATGAGTGTGTCGACGCCCGCGAGCGCGCGTACGTGCTGTACGACGAGCTGCGCGACGACCGGCGAGCCGGACAATGCGCGGTGTGGCTCTACGAACACCACTGCTTCCGCGCCAGTCCGTCGATCGCCGGCGGCTGGCTTCGTCGAGCCCGAAACGCGCTCGACGGGGACGACGACTGCCCGGAGTTTGGGGCGCTCTTGTTGCGCGAGGCCGAGGTGGCTCACGGCAACGGCGACCTCGACGTCGCTGTCGGCCTCGCCGAGCGCGGCATCGCCCTCGGCCGCAAGTTGCGGTGGGCCGATCTCGAGGCCGAGGCACTCCAAACTCTCGGTCGTGTGCGGATCGACCAGTGTCAGCCTGCCGAGGGGCTGGCGCTGCTCGACGAGGCGATGCTTTTCGTCCTCGACGGCCGCCTCTCCCCGTATTCGACCGGCAAGGTGTACTGCAGCCTGATCAGCGCATGTGAAGAGCTGAGCGATCACGGCCGCGCGGCCGAATGGACCGCCGCCACCGCGCGCTGGGCCGAGCGCCACCCCTTCGCCGTCTTCCCCGGGCTGTGTCGTGTCCATCTCGCAACTGCGCTGCGGTGGCGCGGGCGATGGGCCGAGGCCGAACAGGAGGCGACCCGCGCTTGTGAAGAGCTGTCGGGTATCAACCTGCCGAATGCCGCTGCGGCCTGGGCCGAGATCGGCGACATCCGGCGGCGCCTCGGCGACCTCGACGAAGCCGCGATCGCGTTCGTCAACGCCGATCGGCTGTGCGCGCAACCGAGAGCCGGCCTCGCACTGCTTCGCCTCGCGCAGGGCAGCGTTGAGGTCGCCACGTCGATCATCAACGACGCGCTCGAGGGGGCCGGCTGGAACCGTCTCGCCCGCGCCAAGGTCCTGCCGGCGCGCGCCCAGATCGCGATCGCCGCTGGAGATGTTGGCGCCGCGATTGCCTCTGTCGAGGAGCTCGAGGCAATCGCCGATGACTTCACCAGCGATGGGTTGTACGCCTCGGCGACGTCGGCGCGGGGTCGGCTACAGCTCGCGCAAGGTGATCCCAGAGCGTGCGCGACCCTCCGAAATGCCGTCACCCGCTGGACGGAGCTTGGCGTTCCCTACGAGATCGCCACCGCGCGCACCTTGCTCGGCCAGGCCTGCCGTGACGGTGATGACGCGGCCGGCGCCTCGGCTGCCTTCGAAGCCGCCCGCGATCTCTTCGACAATCTCGGTGTGCGCCTCGACGCACGGGACTGCGAGACCGCCCCGAGCCCATCGCCGCTCCCCGCGGGGCTGACCGAGCGCGAAGCCGAGGTACTCCGCCTGGTTGCCGCCGGGCACACCAACAAGGAGGTGGCCAGCGTGCTGTTCCTCAGCGACAAGACGATTGCGCGGCACCTGTCGAACATCTTCGCCAAAGTTGGTGTGTCCACCCGAGCCGCGGCAACGGCGTTCGCGTTCGAGCACGACCTGATCCACCGAGGCTCGTGACCGCAGGGATCGTCAGCGGGCGGCAACGATGATCAGCTCTCGCGTGGTCGCACCGGCGGGGCGTCGGTCCCAGTCGCCGTACACACGCTCGACCGCAAAGCCCGCGTCGACGAGCGATTGAGTCAGCTCCGCTTCGGTGCGGAACCGCAGCCGGCTCGGCGAAACCAGCTCCTCACCCGTGGCGGCGAAGGCGTAGTGATTCGTGTACGAGACGATCCCGTCGCTCACGTCGTGCACCTCGCACAACATGTCGATCTGTCCGGCCATGGGATCGTCCTCGGACCAGCTCGCGTCGCGGGTCCAGCCCTCCCACTCCCGCGCCCCAGGGTTGCGGCTCTCGAACGCGAGCCGGCCGCCCGGCCGCAACGCGGCGTGCAGGGCCGTGAGTGCCGCGTGCCAGGTCTCGCCGGTGAGGAAGAACTGGGCCACGTGGCCAGTCATGATCGCGAGGTCCGCGTCCGGCGTGCCCAACTTGCCGGCATCGCCATCGATCCAGTGCACCTGATCGCCGTGCGGTCGTTGCCGAGCGATCTCCACCATCGCGGGTGCAGGGTCGACCCCGGTCAACCGGTACCCCTGCCGGGCGAGCTCGCGAGTGATGAGTCCGGTACCGCAGCCGAGGTCGACAATCGAGGCCGCGCCCAGCTCCGCGGCGAGCTGCGCATAGAAGCCAGGCTGCGCGTCGGCGGCGTACGGATTGACCGTGTCGTAGATCGCCACCAGCCGGGGGTCCGTGAACTCCGCGATGGTCGACGTGGCCGCAAATTACCGCCGCCACCCTGCCGTGACTGATCGGCGTGCGCTACGCGAGTTGCCCCACGGCGGATTCGGCCTCTCGCAGCCACGCGCCGAACACTGCCGCTGGCATCGGCCTGGCCAGAAAGTAGCCCTGGGCGCTGTCGCATCCGAGGTTGGTGAGCTGTTCCCAGGTGTCGCGGTCTTCGATGCCTTCGGCGACCGTCTGCAGTCCGAGGTTGTGACCGAGGTCGATCACCGAACGCACGATGATGGCGTCGTTGGGGTCGTCGTGCATGTGCAGCACGAACGAGCGGTCGATCTTCAGCTGGTCGACGGGCAGGTTCTTGAGATACGCGAGCGAGGAGTAGCCCGTGCCGAAGTCGTCGATGGCGAGCTTGACTCCGGCGGCGGCGAGCTCGGTCAGCAGGCGGTAGGCCCGCACCGGATCCGCCATGATCGCGCTCTCGGTGATCTCGAGCTCGAGCAGGTGCGCGGGAACGTCCCAATGATCAAGGGCGGCAACCACCTCACTCGGAAAGCTGTCGTCGAGCAGGCTCCGGGTGGACAGGTTGATCGCCATTGACAGTTGCGCGGGGAATGACTGATCGGCTTGGTCTCGCCAGCGGCGGAGCTGGCCGAGTGCGGTATGGAGCACCCATGTGGTGAGCGGCTTGATCAGGCCGGTGTGCTCGGCCAGCGGGATGAACTGATCGGGGGGGATGAGTCCGAGCGAGGGATGTTGCCAGCGGATCAGGGCCTCGACGCCCTGGACCTGACCGGAGCCGAGCGCCGCCTTGGGCTGGTAGTAGAGAACGAGTTGGTCGTGAGTGATGGCCGTCCGCAACTCGCCGAGGAGCGCCAGCCGGGCCGGCGTGTTGATGTTGAGCTCGTCGTTGTAGACGACGACGTCCGCGTGCGAGTCCTTGGCGACGTACATCGCCACGTCTGACCGCTGGAGGAGCAAGTCGGCGCTGTCGCCATCCGCGGGGGCGATGGCGACGCCACAGCTCGCGTCAACGGCCAGCGTCATGCCGTCGATCTCGAAAGGCTCCTCGAGGAGCCCAATCACTCGTTCGGCCACGTGGAGCGCGGTGCCGAGACCCTCGACCCGAGGAAGCAGCACGCAGAACTCATCCCCGCCCAGCCGGGCGAGCGTGTCGGCATCTCGAAGTCCTCGACGGATCCTCGGCCCGATCTCGCACAACAACCGATCACCGTATTTGTGGCCAAGGGTGTCGTTGATCTCCTTGAACCGGTTCAGATCGAAGAGCAGGACCGCCGTGCTCGTACCGTCGCGGGCGGCTTGGCGGAGGGCTTGATCGGTGCGGTCATAGAAGCAGGCGCGGTTTGGTAAACCGGTGAGCTCGTCGTGCATGGCCTGGTGCGTCGCGACATCGAGCGCCGTGTTCATGGCTTGCACGGTGCGGGCGTCGTTGAGGGCAAGGCTCGCGTGCTCGGCGAATGCGACGAGGACGTCGCGCTCGGCCACCGAGTACGTCCGGCCGCGTCGTTCGGACGCCACGATCAGGCAGCCGATGGGCCGTCCTTCGAGATGAACGGGAGCACCCATGGCCGATTGCAGCCCGCGATCCGCGAACGCGCCGATCGCGCCATCCCAGTCCTCGTAGGCCTCAACGACACAGAGGCGGTCCTCGCCGAACGCACGGCCGCCGACACCCGAACCGACAGGAAGGCGTTTGGACTGCTGCTCGAGGTCGGCCGGGATACCTACGCATGACACTGTCACCATGAAGTTGGAGTCGGTCTCATCGACGAGACGCAGCGCGACCACCTCGTCACGCAACAGCTCGGCGGCCCCCGAAGTGATGGCATCGAGGACCTCCTGAAGTGGCGCCCGCGACGAAATCTCACGCTGGATCCGCGACAAACGCTCCAGCAGGGACTGACGTTCCTGAAGTGAGACAACCAGGTCGCGGTTCTCCTCGACCTGTCGCCGTTCCGCCGCGACCGTGCCGAGCAGGCGAAGTCCGAGCGCGAGCACGCGCGCCATGCCGCGCAGCAGACCCACCTCTTCCGCAGTGAATCTGTAGCGGGCGCGGGCCAAGAGCAGGCTCGTGCCTGCATCGCGGTCGACGGGGATGACGACCGTCTCGCAACGGCCGACACCGGTGAGCTCGATGCCGGCGCAATCGCTGATCGCCGCCGCGACGAGCTCAGCCTCCGGGGTGCATCCGTTCGCCCAACCGAGCGACGCCGTTACGCGACCTTCGCAGAGGAACGCGCCCGCGTCGGCTTCGAAGGACTCGGCCAAGCGCTCGAGGGCATCGGCTACCGCGTCGGTGTCGTCCGCCGCGCTCGTGACAACAGCCAAGAATTCGGCGAGCTGCTGAGTTGCCCAACCTGATGGTGCCGTCATCGCATCACGCGAAGGCGACGACGACGAGGGTTTGGTTGTGAAAACCATTGACCCCGCGGGTGCGAGCAATCTCGCCGTAGGTGTAGAACCCTGCGACCGGTGCGCCGGCAGCGAAGTCAGCGATCCGGCTGACCTCGGCCACGATGCCTTCGCCGAGGACACCCTTGCGGGCGATGCAGTCGAAAGCCAGCAACCCGAGCGGAGCACGTCCGTCGAGCTCGGACACGGCGCGCTCGCAGGCCACGTTGGTGGCCTCGAGCACCGAGTCGCTGTCGCCCTCCATGATCCAGGCCAGGCTTCCCTGAGGCAGGGCGGCGATGCAGTTCAAGGAACCGTCGTCAAAGTCGGCGCCTGCCACGAAGCGGACCTCGTCACCGCTTCGACGGCTGAGTCCGAGTGGGTGCGTGATCGCAAAGCGCGTGAACGCTTCCGCGTCGGCGTGCACGGCCGCGGGCGCATCGAGACGTTGGAGGTACGCGG
>JBEEGD010000281.1:0-5199 GCA_041166685.1 Acidimicrobiaceae bacterium
GGGTCCGGCAGGCACGCCGCGACCACATCACGCGGACTCACCTCGACATCGCCCACCCGGACCTTCTCGGTGCTGTCGAGACCGAGCTTGTGCAGCGTGCGCAGGACGTCGATGAACTCCTCGCCCAAGCCGTACTTGAACGTCACTCGCTTCGCGTCGACCCAGCGCGGAATGAGCACTACCTCTTCGTGCTCGACGTTCACACACTCGACCGGGCCGATGCCCTCGGGGAACACGAACGTTTCGGGCTCGCTGAACGGCTCGGTGGTGAACCAGCCGCGGTCCTTCTCGAAGATGACCGGTGGGTTGAGGCACTCCTCGATCGTCGTCCAGATGGAGAACGACGGCGCGAACTCGAAACCCTCGACGACGAGGTTGGCACCGTCGCGCACGCCCGCCTCGTCGATCTCGCTGAACAGGTGGTCCGCTGCGTAGCGCGCGAACACGTCCGCGAGCCCCGGTTCGACCCCCATGCCGACCAGCGCGATGTGCCCGGAGGCAGCCCACTCGTCGGCGAGCGCGAACTGCTCGTCGCCGAGCTTGAGGCCGGTCTCGGAGTACGGGTGCTCAGGGTGCGGCTTGGACAGCGACATCGCCATGTCGAGGTAGTGGATGCCGGCCGCCAGCGCGGCTCGGAAGATCGGCATCGTGAACCGCGGATCGGTCGCACCGAGGACCGCGTTGAGCTGCTCGTCGGCGACCAGCGTCTCGATGGCGGCCTGGTCCGAGGCGTCCAACCTGGCCGCGGCGAATCTCGGGTCGTCAGCGGCAGCGACCGCGCGTTCGGCGCGAGCCAGGTCGTAGTCGGCGACGACGACGTGGGTCAGGAACCGACGGCGGGCGGCGATCAGCGCGGCGGCCGAACCTACGCCGCCCGCACCGAGGATGAGAAGGCGCATCCGACGAGTATCGCTGGCAGCCGTGCGCTCATCCCCAGACACTTGTCCGTCAGGAGTCGAAGCCCATGCCGAGTCGATCCAGCGTGCGCAGCCACAGCCCGCGCCGTCCCTGCCGCTCGTCGGCCCGAGCCAGCGCATGCCTGGTCAGCTGGATGCCGGCGTAGCGCACCGGCTCGGGCGGGAACGGCAATGGCCGGCTCCGGGTCGCCCGCAACCGGCTGGCCTCCGTCTCGCGTCCCGCGAGCAGGTCCAGCATGACCTGGGCCCCGAACCGCGTCGCCGCTACCCCGAGCCCGGTGTAGCCAAGGCTGTAGGCCACCCGGCCACCCAATGCCGTTCGCTGGAAGGCAAAAAACCGGGTGGACGTGTCGATCGCGCCACCCCACCGGTGGGTGAATCGCAACCCGTCGAGCTGAGGGAAGGTCGTGAAGAAATGTCGCGCCAGCAACTCGAAGGTGGCCGGCCGCTGGTCGAACTCGTCGCGCAGGCCGTTGCCGAAGTGATAGATCGCGTCGTAACCGCCCCAGAGGATTCGGTTGTCATCGGTCAGCCGGTAGTAGTGGAACCGGTTGGTCACGTCGCCCACGCCCTGCCGATTGCGCCAGCCGATCGACGCCAACTGCTCGGGCGACAGCGGCTCGCTCATCAGCACGTAGTCATAGACCGGAACAGCGTAGGGCCGGACCCGCCGAAGCAATGGACGGAACGCGTTCGTGGCCAGTGCCACCTGGGCGGCCCGAACGCTCGCGTCGTCGCTGCTCAGCCGCACACCCGCCCCGTCACGAGCCAGCCCGGTGACGTGGGTGGCCTCGGCGATACGCACGCCCGCGCGCTGACAGGCCGCGCGCAGCCCCCAAGCCAGCCGCGCGGGGTCGACCAGCGCAGTCCGGTCCTTGTGCCAGCCCGCGCCGAGGTAGGTGGGCGAGTCGATCTCGGCCCGCACCTCGTCGGTGTCGAGGACAACCGCGTCATGTCCGAACCCCCGGGCCGTCGCTACGTCCTCCCGCAGCCAGGCGAGCTGGTGCGCCTCGGTCGCCACGCTCAGTTCGCCTGTCCGCTCGAAGCCGCAGTCGATGCCATACCGCGCGACCGCAGCCTCGATCGCGTCGAGGTTTTCGATGCCTAGCCGATCGAGGACTGCCATCTCGTCGGGGAAACGCTGCATGCCGTTGGCCAGACCGTGGGTCAGGCTCGACGCGCAGAATCCGCCGTTGCGCCCGGACGCGGCCCACCCGGCGGTCCGCCCCTCGATGAGCAGCACATCGCGCGCCGGGTCGGCCTCCTTGGCCAGGAGCGCTGCCCACAGGCCGGTGTACCCCGCGCCGACCACGGCCAGATCGCACCGGTGCCTGCCCGTCAGCCGCGGGGCAGGCTCCGGCTCGTCCGGTGAATCCAGCCAGTACGCAATCGGCCTCGCATCGGCAAGCGCAGCGACGATCTGCGCTTCGTTCACGCGCGCGACGCCTCGTCTACCTCGATCCTCATACCTTGACGGGCTCCACGGGCTTCGTCGACCGCACGCTGCCCTTCTTGAGGTGGCGCCGTCCGTAATACCAGAACACCACGGCGATCACGAAGAACAGAGCCAGCGGAATGGCCTCGGTAAACAGATATAGCCACCGCTCGGAGTGTGTCCAATCGCCGCTGCTGGGTCGGAAGTCGTCGCCGAACCAGCTCTTGCCCACACCGGGAAACAGCAACTCGACTGTGCAGAACAGGATCCCGAAGGTGGAGATGATCGTCGTGACCGGCAACCACGGACTGCGGTAGGGCCGCTTGTCGTGCGGACGGCGCCGCCGCAGTACCCAGGCTGCCGGGAAGATCCCGAGATAGGAGATGAGCGTGGTCGAGATCGCCAAGCTCAACGCGACGGCGAAGAACTTCGCGGCATTGCCCGAGGTGATCTCGAGAACGGCGACGAACACCGCCGTCGAGACCACACCCGAAAGCACGTTCACGCGAACCGGGGTGCCGAAGCGTGCCGAGAACGCGCCGAACCAGCGCGGGCCGGCGCCGTCGTAGCACGACACCGCCAACGTGCGGTCCGAGCCCATGATCCACGTCAGCCCGGACGTGAACGCGACGATCACGATCAAAGCGCCCATGATCCAACCGATGGCCAATCCCGCCCCCGAGAGGTGCGTGACCGCCGTGGCGGTGCCGTCGCCGTTATCCGTGACCGAGACGTTGCCACCGAAGACGCTCATCGCCTGTTTGAGTGCGTCTGGAAAGCCGAGCAGTCCAGAGGATTGGCTCTCCGGGAGCACGGTGAGGATTCCGAGAACCGGCAAACCGTACAGGAGTGCCGTCGCCACGACTGACTTGGCGATACCGGCCGGCACGTCATCGGCCGCGTCGGTCATCTCCTCGGCGGCCGCGCTCGGCAACTCGAAGCCTACGAGGCTGAACAGGATGAGCGGAACCAGCAGCACGAAGGATGCGAAGCCCGGCGTGTAACTGCCGATACTCGGTCCGTGAAAGCCATGCTTGGCGCCGTACATGACCACGACGACCGTGAAGAACCCCAGCAACAGGAAGCGCGCGATCGCTCCCACCGTCGCGATCCACTTACCAACCTTGAACGAGAGGATCGCGAACAACACGCCGATCCAGATGAACGGGATGCCGAACAAGTACGTCACCGTCTTCGAGAACGTGTGGTCGTCGCGGAACCAGAAGACGGAGATCCCCGTCAGCCCAGTGGCTACGAGCGTGCCGCCCATCCAGACAGGGTTCGTGACCCAGTAGAAGAAGTTGTTGATCGCACCCGCGAAGCGCCCGAATGCCATCCGCACCCACACGTACGGGCCGCCCTCGTCGGTGTAGGCGGCGCCGAGTTCGGCCAGGATCAGCGCGGAGGGCACGGCGAACAGCAGCACGCTGATCATCAGCCAGGTGAAGCCTGCCCCGCCGCTCGTTGCCAGCGAGCCGAGGCCATCGACACCGACGAGGGTGCAGACCAGGAAGAAGAAGATGTCGGCCCGGCCGAAGTGCTTCTGCAGCTTGGCCTTCTCGACGGCCGCGTCGGCCGTATCGGTCATCGGGCGGTCGTAGGGCTCAGCGGCCACTGCCATGTGTACTCCTTGACGTTTGCCGTGGTGCGTTGGGGCACGGGTAATCGTTGACGTCGCATATTTCTAGCGGATTACGTTGTTGATTCGTTTTTCTACTACGGATTCGCTTGCCAAGCTAGGGGTTGGACGCGCAATATCGTTGCCGTGACCCGTGCGCACTCCCTCGTGAAGGCCGATGACGTGAACAAGGCGATCATCGAACAGCTGCAGACGGACGGCCGGATGGCCTACTCGACGATCGGAAAGGCGGTCGGCTTGTCCGAAGCCGCCGTCCGCCAGCGAGTACAGAAGCTGATCGATCACGACGTCGTGCAGATCGTGGCGGTCACCGACCCGATGCAGATCGGTTTCGCCCGCCAGGCGATGATCGCGGTATCGGCGTCGGGGGATATCGAGGTGATCGCCGAGCAGTTGGCCAAGATCGACGAGGTCGACTACATCGTCATCACGGCGGGCTCGGTCGACCTGCTGGTCGAGGTCGTCGTCGAGGACGACGAACATCTGCTTCGGCTCGTCAACGGCCGGATCCGCGCCATCGAGGGCGTCACCCGCACCGAGTCATTTCTCTATCTCAAGCTCGTCAAACAGACCTACAACTGGGGCGCAAGATGACAACGACACCTGTCCACACCGCGGCGACTGAGCAGACATTCGACGCCGCCGACCTCTCGGCCAAGGCGCGCGAGCACCTCTGGATGCACTTCACCCGCCAGTCCTCCTACGCAAACGCGCCGGTGCCGACGATCGTGCGCGGCGAGGGTGCCCGCATCTTCGACGTCAACGGCAAGAGCTATCTCGACGGCCTGGCCGGGCTGTTCGTCGTGCAGGCCGGGCACGGGCGACTCGAGCTCGCCGAGGCTGCCTACAAGCAGGCCTCCGAACTCGCGTTCTTCCCGATCTGGTCCTATGCCCACCCGCCGGCGATCGCGCTGGCCGACCGGCTGGCCGACTACGCGCCCGGGGACCTGAACAAGGTCTTCTTCACCACCGGCGGCGGCGAAGCGGTGGAGACGGCCTGGAAGCTCGCGAAGCAGTACTTCAAACTCGTCGGCAAGCCGATGAAGCACAAGGTGATCAGCCGGTCGATCGCCTACCACGGCACGCCGCAGGGCGCTCTGTCGATCACCGGTATCCCGGACGCGCGTAAGTACTTCGAGCCGCTGGTGCCCGGCGCGCACAAGGTGCCGAACACCAACTTCTACCGCGCACCGGAACACGGCGACGAC
>JBEEGD010000282.1:0-19256 GCA_041166685.1 Acidimicrobiaceae bacterium
AATGACCGCTCCGGTCGGGGCCTACATGGCGGTGATCTCCGTGATGCTGGCCAGCGCGATCGGCACGCAGGAGCCGCTGGCGATCGGGGGCGCGGCGCTCTTCTATTGCTCCGACGCGCTCATCGCGTGGGAACGATTCGTGCGGCCGCGGTCGTGGCACCGATTGGCCATCATCGTCACCTATCACATGGCCCAAGCGGGTCTCACGCTGTCGCTCATCTCGTGAGCGACCGCGCCTCGGGGTTGATTCGCGAAAAATGCCAGATTTCTCTTGCCGAAACGCGGCAAGCCCGTAAGCCTTGTACTTCCGACCGGCGGGTCTCGTGGGGAGGGGGGAGGCGTCATGGCACCACAGGAGCACGATGGAGGCTGGCTGCCGCAAGGCACGCCCGTCCAAGTCCGAGATCGGTTCGAGTTCGCTTTTCGTTCGGGTTTCGAGGTGAGTGCGGCGACGAACGCCGGCTACCGATTGCGGCGGCAGTCCGACGGAGTCGAGCTACCGGTTGAGTTCGCGGCAAACGACGTCCGCCCGGACTCAGCCAACAGGTCCTGGCGCTAGCCCGCCCGCTGCCGCAGCTCTCTTCCGGAACGTAGCCACCGCGGCGGCGAGTACGTTTGCGCGGCCCGTATGACCAAACCCCTCCACGTCGTCCGAGTAGATCCACCGGGCCGCTGGCATCTGCCGTCGGTAAGTGAGCTCTGGGCCTATCGCGAGCTGATGCTGCTGTTGGCGTGGAGGGACATCAAGGTGCGCTACAAGCAGACCGCGCTGGGGGCCGCGTGGGCGATCTTGCAGCCGCTTCTCACGATGATCGTGTTCACGCTCATCTTCGGTCGCCTCGGAGGCATCCCCTCGGACAACGTGCCCTACGCGCTGTTCTCGCTCGCGGGCCTCGTCGCCTGGACCTTCTTCGCAAACGGGCTCCTCCTCGGCGGTACCAGCCTCGTCACGGACGTCACACTCGTCACGAAGGTGTACTTCCCGAGAATCTTCATTCCGTTCGCGATGATGGTCGCGGGACTGGTCGACCTAGCGATCGCACTCGTGGTGCTGCTCGCGATGGTGTTCGTCTACGGGCGTACACCGTCGCCGCGGATCGTCCTGTTGCCGTTGTTGATCGTGATGCTCATCGTCTCCACGCTTGGCATCACGCTGCTGCTTTCCGCGCTGAATGTCCGTTATCGCGACGTGCGGTACGTCATACCGTTCATGACGCAGCTCTGGTTGTTCGCGACGCCGGTCGCGTACTCGACCACGCTCCTGGACGGCTCGTGGCGTTGGGTGGCCGCGTTGAACCCGATGGCCGGCGTCGTGCAGGGTTTCCGTTGGGCGATCATCGGCACCAACATCAACATCGGTCCGTTGATCGCGGTGTCCGGCGCGTCTGCGACGGTGTTGCTGATTGTCGGCCTGGGCTACTTCGCCAAGGTCGAGCGAACGTTCGCGGACGTCGTATGACAACGCCCGCCATCCTCACGCAGGGGCTGTCGAAGCGGTATGAGCTGGGATCGATCGAGCGGTTCGCCACGTTCCGGGACGCGATCGTTCGCGCGGCGGGCGCTCCGATCCGGGCATTGCGCGGCCGCGGTCAGGCGAAGGCCCCGAGCTCCAAGGACAGCATCTGGGCGCTGAACGAGGTGTCGATCGAGATCGCCGAAGGCGATGTGGTCGGGTTCATCGGCAGAAACGGCGCCGGGAAATCGACGCTCCTGAAGATCATCTCGCGCATCACGGCCCCGACCGCTGGGCACGTCGAGATCTTCGGACGTGTCGGCGCGCTGCTCGAGGTCGGAACTGGGTTCCATCCCGAGCTGACGGGTCGCGAAAACATCTTTCTCAACGGTGCCATCCTCGGCATGACCCGCGCGGAAACGCGACGCAAGCTCGACGCGATCATCGACTTCTCCGGTGTGGAGCCGTTTCTGGAGACGCCCGTGAAGCGGTTTTCGAGCGGCATGCAAGTCCGCCTCGCCTTCTCCGTGGCCGCCCATCTCGACCCCGAGATCCTGATCGTCGACGAGGTGCTGGCCGTTGGCGACATCGAGTTCCAACGGAAGTGCCTCGGAAAGATGGGCGACTTTGCCCGCGACGGTCGAACCGTTCTCTTCGTGAGCCACAACATGGGCATCGTCCAGTCGTTGTGCCGGCGCAGTGTGTTCTTGGAGAAAGGACGGGTCGTCGCTGACGGACCGGTGCGAGACGTTGTCGGCCACTACCTCCACACGCTCGAGGAGGCGGTGAAGGTCGACCTCAGCGAGCGCACCGATCGCGACCCACGGAGCAACTGGTATGTCAAGCTCCAACGCGTGCTGGTGGTGGGGGAGGACGGCGAGTCGCTGGCCACCGGACGTCCCGCTCGATTCGAGGTCGAGCTCGACGGCGTGACTCCTCGGATGTCGTGTCGCATCGTGCTCAGGGATGCCTTGGGCATCGCCGTTGCCACCTTCGACAGCGGTGTGGTCAGTCCGAAGGACCGACTCGATCCCGGCCAGGGCTCGCGCTTCGTGTGTGAGATCGACGAGTTGCCCCTCTCGCCCGGCCGCTATCGCGTCGATCTGCTCGTGCGAGATGATCTACGTGTCCAAGATGGGATCGAGGCCGCGGCGTTCTTCCACGTGGAATCGGGCATGTTCGGTGACCGATCGATTCGAGTCGAGGACACTCTGGGCCCCGTGGCCATCGAGCATCGATGGACGTCGAGTCCGCGCCAGTGATCGACCGGAGATCAGGCCCGACGAAGCCGTCGACGTAGAAGTCGACCGACGGCCAGCGCCGGGTTCACTCGCGCGCGGTCCGCGACCAAGGCGCGCCCCAACCGAAGGCTTGCGCGAACGCGGTGATGCTTGTGGGCCAGCTGGTCGGCGTACTCGCGATGAACGACGGCGACGAGATGCGATGAGCCCGACTCCGACCGTGCCCGCTTCGCCGCGATCTCTGCCAGATGCTTCGCGAGATCCGGGTGACCAGCCAGGTCCATCATGTTGGCAACCGAGCACGCTCGACGGACGAACTCGTCGGTGATGTCGGCGCGCGTGACGCCAAGGTCGAAGAGATCTTGCTCGCCGATCCGCTCGGCGGAGTCCAGCGGATCGGACCCTCGACTCGCCCGGGCTCGAGCTGCCGCGTGAGCGGCGAGGGTACCGAACGCCTGGTTTTCGAGTTCGAGGACGGTGGTCTGCAATGGGTGGACCCGGTACTGGCAGACGACGTCGCGCAGGTTGGCGAACTGAAAGTGCTCCGCGACCCGTAACCACAGATCGAGGTCCTGCGCCGTGACGAACGCGGGCCGGTAGGACCCCACTCGGTCGAAGACCACCTTGCGCACCATCGCAGTGGAGTGCGCGATCGGATTGGCGTGCCGGAAGTCATCACGGATCTCGCGGTCGCTGGTCGGATATCCGACACGATGCAAGACACGACCGTTCTCGTCGATGAGTTGTATGGCGCCGCCGACCACGGCGACGGCTGGGTTGGCGGCAAGGAACTCACGTTGTCTGTGGAGTCTGCCGGGCAGCGCGATGTCGTCTGCGTCGAGTAGCGCGACCAGCGGCGCGCGAGCGATTTCGAGCCCGGCGTTCCTGGCGGCTGACCGCCCGGAGTTCGGCTGACGTCGAATCACGACTCGATCATCGGATGCCGCGGCGTCGGCGAGGATCGCAGGCGTGCCATCTGTGGACCCGTCGTCGATCACGATCAGTTCGAGATCCGCGACCGTTTGTCCCAATACGCTCCGTATGGCCGCTTCGACGAATCGCTCGCCGTTGTATACCGGCATGATCACTGTTATGCCAGGTGTCGCGGCCGGGGACATCGCCTGAGAATAGGTTCGAGGTGGCTGTAGACTTCGACCGTCACTGAGGGTGGCGAGCGATGCGGTACGGGGCCGGCGGGAGCAGGAAGAAAGCGTGGCGATGAAACGGATCGGAGCGCGCGGCCTGGCGGGCGCCATGGCGCTGGTCGTGCTGATTTCGGTGCAGTTCGCCGCCCAGGCTCCGTTGGCGAGCGCCGCAGGCGCACCGCTGTACCCGAACATCAAGACCTTGCCGCCGCGCGCGCTTGTACTCGATCGAACCGACGTGAGCGCGGACAGCACCGGCGTGATGCACAACGTGTTGCGCTTCAGCAACACCCCGTGGAACGCCGGTGAGGGGAGGTTCGAGATCCGAGCCACCATCAACCCGACGACGCAGTCCGGACCAGCCTCTCAGCGGGTGTACGACAACGCCGGAGGGTTCACGGACTACCCGGTCGGCAGCATCTACTACCACGCCGTTCACGGCCACTATCACTTCGAAGGTTGGGGCCGTTACGAGCTGTGGCCGAAGGCGGCGTACGACGCCTGGATCGCCAGCGGCCGCACACAGGGAGCGCCGCAATGGTCGTCGCCGAAAACCACCAGTTGCATCCTCGATGAGGAAGCGGTCGCCGCGATCACCGGTACCCCGGCCGTCTCTCAGTACCCGTGGACCGGGTGCAATCTGGCCTCCGACAACACGTTGACGATGGGCCAGTCGCCCGGCTGGGGCGACACGTACGACTACTTCCGCTTCGAACAGTGGATCGATCTGAACCAGGACGTGCTGGCGGATGGACCGTACGTCCTGCGCAGTGTTACCGATGCGGCCAACGTGCTCTACGAGAGCAGCGGCAAGAGCGATCCCGCGCGCGAGACCGACAATGAGGCAACCACGCTCTTCACGATGAAGACCGGGGCCCTGCAGGACTCCGATGCGCCCACTGGCACGGTGTGGGTGAACGGCGTCGACACACAGACATCGAACTCGGTCGTCAACGTCAGCATTCTCGGGCGCGACGACGTCAGCGGTGTCGACACGGTGCGCCTGTCCAACGACGGTACGACGTGGTCGGCGCCGCAGGCGTACACGGGCCATGATTCGATCGTCCAGAACATCTCGTGGGACATGGCCGACGCTCGATATGGCGGCACCGCGGCGGCCGGGCCGCACACGGTGTACGTCCAGTTCCACGACAAATCGGGGAAGTGGTCTGCCTCGATCACGGACACGTTGTCGTTGATTTCGTGTGCGCCGAGTTCATCGTCGTCCGGCTATGCCTCGGCGGTCACCGCGGATGCCCCGGTGAGCTATTGGAGACTCGGCGAGTCGTGCGGCAACCAGGCGGCTGACGCGCGCGGCGCAAACCCGGGCACGTACGTCAACGGTGTCGCGCTCGCGCAACCCAGTCTCCTGCCCGCGGACGGGGCGAACACTGCAGCCGGCTTCGATGGCGTGAACGACAACGTCCAGATCGCGAACTCAGCATCGCTGAACCTGGCGTCCGCGTTCAGCCTCGAGGCGTGGATCAAGCCGACCGCCATTCCGGCTGCGGGTGGCTGGGCTTCCGTTGTCACGAAGCCAGAGTCGTACTCGCTGCAGTTCAACGGGCCGCGCCTCGAGTTCTGTGTCATTCAGGGCGGCACGAGGCGGCGGCTCCAGGCGCCCGCGGGTGCGATCGCGGCCGGCTTGACGTACCACGTCACCGGAACCTACGACGGAACCATGCAACGGCTGTACGTGAACGGCACCGAGGTCGCAAGCGCGGCGCTGACGGGTGCTGCCAGCGCCACCACCAACCCACTTCGGCTCGGTTCGTGGGACGGCACCGGCGAGTACTACAAGGGCGTCGTCGACGACGTCGCGGTCTACAACAAGGCCCTCACGGCCGCTCAGGTCGCGAATCACAACACGGCAGGACGCACGAACGCTCCTACCAAACCGGCCGATCCGACGAACCTCGTCGCGACCGCGTCCGGTTCGTCGGCAGTGGCGCTCAAGTGGACCGACAATGCCAACAACGAAACCGGGATGGTGCTCGAAAGAAGCCCGAGCTCCACATTTGCATCCGTCACGACCAAGACGTTCGCGCCCGACGTGACCACGTACACCGATACCGGCTTGGTGGCCAGTACCACGTACTACTACCGCGTGAAGGCGACGAATGGTGCGGGCGACTCCGCGTATTCGAACACTGCGTCGGTGACCACCGGGGCCACCCCGCCGCTCCCGTCTGCATACGCGGCAGCGGTGCTCGCCGACGGCCCGGTGAGCTATTGGCGCCTCGGTGAGGCATCCGGGTCCGTCGCCGCGGATCAGCGTGCCGCGAATGCGGGCGCGTACGGGAACGGCGCACTGCTCGCGCAACCGAGTCTGCTCCCGGCGGACACCGCGAACACCTCCGTCGCCTTTGACGGCGTCAACGACCAGGTGTCGGTCGCCCAATCGAGCTCACTCAACCTGACGTCGGCATTCAGCCTCGAAACATGGATCAAGCCGACGGCAATTCCTGCCGCGGGTGGGTGGGCATCCGTCGTCACGAAGCCAGAGGCGTACTCGCTGCAGTTCAACGGCCCGCGACTCGAGTTCACGATCATGCAGAGTGGGACTCGCCGGCGACTCCAGGCTCCGGCCGGTGCCGTCGTCGCCGGCGCGGCCTATCACGTGGTCGCGACGTACGACGGCACGACGCAGCGGCTCTATCTGAACGGTGCTCAGGTCGCGAACGCCGCGTTGACAGGCGCCGCGACCACCAACAACAACCCCTTGCGGTTCGCGTCATGGGACGGCGCAGGAGAGTTCTTCAAGGGCGTCATCGACGACGTCGCCGTGTACAACAGGACGCTGTCCGCGGCCCAAGTGGCGAACCACGACACCAAGGGCCGCACCGGCTGATCGTCAGCTCGTCAGAACGGCTCATCCTGTGCGCTCGCACGGGGCGGCGGGCGGGTGCGGACCCTCGTGATGACCTCGGGGCCGGCGCGACGAGACGCCGAGGCCAGGGCGGACGCGGCCGGACCGAGATCGCCCCGCGACACGTAGTCGTAGCTCGACCTCCGCAGAAAATCGAGCATGAACCGCGACACTTCAGTTCGCCGCCTGTCGACGTCGGGTTGATCCGGTGTGGCCAGCGCGGAGCGCAGCCGTCTGATGTCGCCGCCAAGCCAGCGCATGCGCACGCCGACTCGGTACGGCCCCACAGCCGCAAGTCGTTCGCCGCTCGTCCACGCGTACACCAGCCACGGAAAGTCGACGCCCGACCGGACCGCCACCTCCACGGACGCCGACAGACGCGGGTTGATCTCCATCAGCACGGGACGGCCGGCGGCGTCGCGTCGAAACTCGATCTCGGAGTATCCGTCGAGACCGCATGCATCGATGAGTTGCTCGGCTGCATCCGTAGCGTCGGTCGGAAGTTCGATGCTGGTGCGGGTCACGGACGAGCCGCCGAGGGGCGGAAAGGTCCGATCCGCCATCTGCGCGAAGCGCGCCCAGATCCGGCCGTCGGCGCGGAGCACACTGATCGCCTCCCGATCGCCCGAGAGCAGCTCTTGGAGGATGACAGTTCCGCCGACACGCCACACCTCGTCGGCGATGGCCAACGCGGCTCGCGCGGTCATCGCGGCGCTCGGCGCGATCCGTACGCCGCTTTGGCCGTGCTGGTGCCACGAGTGATCAGGTTTGACGACGACCGGCAGTCCGAGCTCCGCGACCATCGATTTGAGCTCTGCAGGCGACGACACCACCTCGCCACGCGGCACCCGTATCCCAAGGCCCGTCGCGACAGCCAGGGTACGTTCTTTGCTCACGGCGATCTCGAGCGCAGGCTCACTACCGAGAGCGACTCGCGCACTCTTCTCGACGACCGCACGGTGAGCTCGCAGGGCTTCGATCGAGCCGTCGTGGGCGGTGATGATCGCACGAGGTGAGTGCGACTGTGCAAACCCTGACACTGCGTCGATGAACGCGCCGGGATCGTCCGCGGGATCCGGAACGATGTCGCGGACGGCGCACCACCGCGACCGGAACGCGGGAGCGCCGTCCTTCGTCGCCACCGCAGCGACCACGAGCCCAGCGCGACCAAGGCTGCGGACGGCGACAAGGGACTGGCGTTCGTCGGCATCCAAGACGAGGACGTCCACCCGCGAGTTCGATTTGCTCGTCGACTTTCCGACGAGCGGGCTTTCAACCTCCTGCCGGCTGAGGAAATCGTCGAGCGCCTGGTCGATGATGACCTCTACCTGCGCTTGCACACGAGGTGGTTGCAGTGTGTGCGTCTCGACGGACCCGTCCAATAGATGCAGGTCGAGGTTCGGCCAGCGGTCGAACTGATCGAGACGGCCGTGGCGCGACAACTCGGTTCTCAGGCTCTCGCCGGCGGAGAACAACAGCACTGCGCGCTGGCCGTTGTCGTGCAGTCGGTCGAACCCGAGGACGAGCTCATCTCGCCCCTCCCGGGCGCGTCGGGTGGCCCGGAGGTGGGACGGTGCGCCGCCGATGGCATGGACGGCGGCCAGGGCTGCAGACTTGGCACCCGCCTTCGACACGTTGCCGCGAAAGATCCGCCGCCATGACGTCCGGTCGCGAAGGTGCCGCGCGGTGCGGAGCGCCTCAACGAACGGATCGATGATCAGCGCCTTCGGATTGAGCATGACCACCGCGGCCACCCGCGGGTCGCGCTGCGCGGTCTGGAACGACCAGTACGCGCCGGAGCAGAGCCCCATCAGGACAAACCTCGGGGGAAGGCCGAGCCCGACGAGCCCATCGAGCGCGCTCGAGACCTGCACACCGAACTCACCTTCGTACAGCCCGAGGTCCTCGAGTGGGTACCGCACGTCGCCCGTGGAGTCACCCAACCCGGCCAGATCGAGGCGGACGGTGGCGACTCCCCGCGTCGCCCAGCGTCGTGCGGTATCGACCCAGAGGTGACTTGGCCCCGTCCGTCGCACCGCACCGGCGTTGAGCAGGAGGGCGCACAGCGTTGCAGGCTCGCCGACCGGCTCGGTCAGCACACCGCTCAGCAGCGCGGTCGGCGTGGCGAGCTCGATCAACCGCTCGCGGACTTCGGTGCCATCGGGCGCACGTACGGTCGCAGTCGTGCGCAGCTCGGTCGGGGCACGCACTACATCTGTCGATGTGTCCGGGCCGAGCCAGTTGCGAACGGCGATCATGACGGACTTGGAAGGCTGCGATTCCTGCGGCTGGTCCATGAGAACGCCGTAGCCCTCGCCGCTGGCGACGCTGATCGTCGCGCCTCCCTCGAGGAGCGCCGCATGCAGCGCATCGTCCACCGGTAGTGCATCGCGGCCGAGGAGGAGGGCACGACGCACGCTCGGGCGTGCGTTCGTGCGTACGTCGAGGTCGTTGACAGCCGCCACCGTGTCGCCCGCCATCAGGTAACCGTTGATCGAGACCGCGCCATCTGGGAGCGGCGGGGCATCGGGGTCCGTCGCCACGAGCAGCTGGGCGAACGCCCTCAGCTCGCGGATGACGGCTCGTCCTCGCGACGGAGTCGCCCAGAGCACGAGTTCGTCGATGGGTGCGCCACGGGCTGAAGCGGCGCACGCCAGCAGGCCTCCGAGATTGAGGCCGATGGCGGTCACGCTTGTGCAACCGGTGACCGCTCGGAGCTCGCCGGCCGCGGTGCCGATCGCCCGGATCCACTTCTCGACGAGTTCCGGCTCCTCGGCGGTTCCCGCGCTGTCGCCGGTTCCGGGCAAGTCGAATCGCATTGTCGGAAAGCCGTCTTCAGCCAACGAGATGGTCCATGTTCGCCGGCTCCGGTACGACGACACGTCGTCCCACCCGAATGGCGCGACCATGAGCACGGCCGTGTCGCGCGGCGATTTGCGAGGCTCGTGCAGCACCGCGTGCCCGGCGGTTCCGTCGAAGTCGAGGTAGAAGGCGGAGCCGTCGGGTGTCGGCCTCATGTGCTCTCGTCGACGTCGAAAGCGACGGAATCGGCGAGGTTCACGGCAGTGATGAGCCCGGATCCCGACGCGACCATGTCACTCACTCGTTGCAACGCGATCGACCGTGTGCTGCCCGGCTCGATGGAGAATGCGTTGTCGTTCGCCTCGAACCCCGGCATGTGCACGCGCACGCCATGTGCGAGGCGGCGACAGCCGATGTCAAGGACAACACTGTCGCCATTCTTTCGGACATCGCAGACCAACCCCAGCGATGCCGCTGTGTCGACACCGCGCGGCCGTCCGACGGGAAAGCGGAAGGCCTGCGACAACAGGTTGTTGTCGCTCTCGAGACTGGCGACGACCACGTCGAATCCGGCAGGTCCGAAGCGGTAGGCGTACGACGCGTCGATGAAACGCCCGAGCATCTCCTCGACGCCCCACCGTTTCACGGTGTGAGCCGGAACGTCGGCGCTGACCTCTGCTTCCTCCACCTTGATCTCCCTGTCGCGGTAGAACGCGACCCGCAGACGGGTGGAGAGCGGTGTGGGCCGGTCATTCGCGACGTGGAGGTCGAGCCCTCCTTGGCCTTCGTCGGTCATCCAAACCGCAACCGGCGCGAGCGCTCGGCGTAGATGGTGGTAAGCCACCTTCGGATCACCACGGTGGTCGAGAACGCCCCAACCTGCGCCCGGCCGAACGTCGGTGAGCCACAGCACCAGCCCACCGCGACACGGCGACGCGTCGCGGCGCCATTCGCCGAAGACCTCGGCCATGACCTCGCCGGACGTCGCTCGTCCGACCTCCAAACGCGCGGACGCGTCGCTTCCATAGAGCGCGACCGCGTAGTGGTTGCGGGTGTCGGCGAAGTCCCAATCGCTGCCGACGTCGGCCGGCACGCCAGCGCCGGCAAGCTCGTCGTCGTCGGGCAGGTTGGAGAAGGCGAGGCACTCGGCCGCGAAGCGAACACCTGCCAGTCGAACGTCGCTGAACGGACGTCGGTAGCCGCCGACGCCGTAGTAGTTGGCGATTCCGACTCCGGGTCGAAATGGAAGATCGCCGCCGCACGGCGCCGATGGGACGTACGGCGCGTCGATGTCGGCATCCCGAACGAGCCGTGGGAGCAGATCACCGAACAGGTCGCTCCGCGCCTCGTCGACGCTGCGGCCCAACATCGTGGCCTGCTGCTCGACCTCACTGTTCCCGCACACCACGGCGAGGCTCGGTCGCCACGCCACGTGCTCGAGAACGGCTCGCGCCTCGGATTCAACCGCGGATCGGAAGGCATCGTCGATGGGGTAGTCGAAGTTGGCGAACATGAAGTCCTGCCACACCATCAAGCCGAGCTCGTCGCACAGGTCGTGAAATGTCGCGGACTCGTACGCGCTCGTGCCCGGGATTCGCAGCATGTTCATGCCGCCATCGCGAACCCGCTCGAGCACGACGCGTAGCTGCTTCTCCGACGGGGTCATGGTGACCAGGTCGATCGGCGTCCACACCGCGCCGCGGGCGAACACCGACTGTCCGTTGACGCACAGCCCGATTCCGTCCTCCTCGACGTTTGGCGCCGACTCCAAGGTTCGGAACCCCACGCGCCGGGTCGCAACTTCGACCTCGTCGTTCCCCGTCTCGACGAGGAGCTTGACGTCGTGGAGGACAGGATCGCCGTGGGTGTGCGGCCACCAACGGGCGACGCGCGGAACGGTGAGTTGCCCGTCGCGCAACGGCGCTTGGTGCGTTCCTGTCGGACCCGACAGCACGACGGACGCTGACCGGATGCGGTTGGTCCCGAGCGGGCGGAGCGCTCCAGAGAACCGGAGCTGGCCATCGTCGCCCGTCACGCGCGTCCGCAGCACGAAGTCGTCGAGAGCCACATGGCGGCGGCGCTCGACCGTGACAGGCCGCCACGGCCCAACGGCGGCGGGTCCGGGCGCGAATCCTGGTGCGCGGCCGAGGATCATCGTGCGTACGTGACGAAGCCCCGATGGCGCGATGCGCGGACGCCAGCGAGCCCTCGGCGACCGGGCCTCTGCCAGCACGGGTGCGAGCGCCCGGCAGCAGATGAGGATCTCGGCCTCGTCGTAGCCGCGCCGGCCGAGATCGACGGTGTGACTGGTGAACATCGAGTTGCTCTCAACGACCAGCGAACCGTCGAGATAGACGTCGGCGATCGTGGCGATTCCCTCGAGCCGAAGCAGGACCTCTTCGTCATCGGCCGGCGGGGCGACATCAAGGCGAGCGCGAAACCACCAGTCCTCCGCGTCGTAGTCGCGCTCCCTGTCGCCGAGCGCGCCGGCGACCGTGCCGGGAACCCTGGCTGGCATCCACGTGACCCGGTCGGAGGAGACCTGCCAGTGACTGATGGCGTCAGCCGAAGGCGGCATCGAGGCGTCCTTGGGCCTCGTCCCAAGCGGCAGCCAACGCGGCGACGGCTGGCTCCGTGTCAAACGGCCGGCGGCGGGCGAGCTTGAACGACAGCATCTTGCACCCGTCGACGATCTGGTCGAAGGCGACCGCCGCCGGCGCCTCCGGGTCGGCGGCGAGCCACTGCGTGTACGACGACGCCAGCTCGAACGCCCCCCCGGCCATGCGAACGGTGGCGAACGCGTAGGCGTGGTACCAGGAAGGGTCGCCGGCGACGAGGACCGGAAGCTGCTCGGCGAGCTGTGCCCCGAAGCGTTCGAACGGGTTCTTCTGCGGTCGTCGCTCCTGATGGCGGCGGAGAAGTTGGCGGGCCGCGTCGCGCAACGCATCCCCCGCGAGGGGCACGCCAGCGTCGAAGCGGACCAACTCGGTATACGGGGGCAACGCCCCGACGGCGAACGCATCGGTGAAGTCGTCGCCCTCCAAATCGAACAGGCCGGCATTGTGGAAGTACCGCATTCGCTGTTCGTCCGCGTCGATGCCTTCGACGATGACGGAGGTCTTCACGTGCTCGTTGCGATAGCTGGTGGCAGCCGTGTCGGGGAGGAAGAACGAGTCGAGCTCGACGGTGATCGTTCGGCCGACCTCGATCTGCTCGGCCGCTTGCTGCGGCAACGGCCGGTACGGCTGCATCTCGTGGATGTCCAGACCGAACAAGAGCTCGAGCTCGTCCGGTGGGGGCTTGAAGAACGTGAACTGGTCGCCTTCGAAGTCGCCACGCACCGTGCAGCCGAGCGCGGCCAGCGGCTCATGGCCACGCGCGTGTAGCAGCTCGATGAGGATGTCGGTGTAGCAGTTGGTCTCGGGATACGCGCGAGTCGGCGCGTGCACGGCGTGACGTTGGTACGTCGCCGGGTCGACGTCGAGCAGGTGGATCATGGCCAAAGGTGGTCGCAGACTGCGTCGGGCCACTGGCCGGTGTCCAACCCGTGTGTGCGCAACAAGGCGAGCGTGACGCGTTCCATCCCGAAGCCGATGCACGCGGTGTGGGCCGTCTCACCACTCGCCATCTGTATGCCGTACGCCCCCGAGAAGTGTTCTTGGTGGTAGTTGAACGACGCGACTGCGGTGGGCTCCGGTCCGGCGATCTGGACGAGCACTTCGAACTTGAGCTCCTGTTGGCGCTGGTTGGCGGCCAGCATCCGGCCAGCACGGCCGAAGAACGGATCGGTGGCAACGTCGACCCCGGCGTCGAGACCGACTGAGCGCAACACCGCGACGGCGCGGTCACGCCACTCGTCGCGCCAGCGGGTCACTGTGTCCGGCTTGGCCATCCGCACCATCTCCCACATGCGGAAACTCTGAAGGCGCGCCGGATCGCCGGACGGTTCGTGACGGAAGACCCATCCGGCGCCGAGGTCGAGCGTCACGCCGGAAGGTGGCAGGGGTCCGCGCGCGGCGATGGCCGGATACGCGGGGTAGCAGGCGGCGGGTGCGAGAACCAGATCGGTGATTCCCTGGAACTCGCTCCAGTCCTCGTGCCGGCGCGCGCGACCGGCGAGCTCGATGGCGTCCGCGTCCGCGCCGTCGAAGGAGAAGATGGTGCCGGCCAGATGCGGGAACGACGCCAGGAAGTTGTTGGTTTCCAGGTCGTGACGGGCCAACACGGGTGGAAACCGAAGCCGTTCGGCCTGATCCACCGCGGTGGTTCGCGCGATCAGCCGGTCCACCGCGGTGAGGACCGCGTCGAACCGCTCACCGTGCCCGAAGAGACCCGGGACCCCGGAGGCGATCAACAATCCGTGGCCGAGGAGCTCGTCGAGAAATGACTCCTGGTCGGGACTTCCGGCTCGGAAGCCAGCCATCAGACGTCCTTGGCAATCAGCAGCAAACTCGCGTTGGTCTCGTGAATGCGCTCGTTCGTCACCATCAACGGGGCCGACAGCACGTCGCGCAGATGGCGGCCGACGCTGAATTCGGTGTCGTTCTTGTACCCAACGATGCCGCACACGTTGAGCGCCCCGAGGCACACCTTCGGCGCCTGCTCGGACGCCGCCACCTTGAGGGTGTTGAAGCGGACCGCGGACGCCATCGTGTTCAGTTCTTGCGCCGAACTCTCGAGGAACGCCCGCAACGCTGACGTGACCTCGCCTCGCAGTAGAGCCAGTTCGGTCATGAGCGCGGACAGGCGCCGCGCGGCTGCCGGGATCTCGCCCGGGTGTTGCCTCGCGCCGGCGCGCACAAAGGCTTTCGCTCGGTCGAACGCATCGGTCGCCAACCCGAGCCAGACGTGTGACCACAGCAGGTGCGACACCGGAACCATCGACTCGGCGGCCACGCGCGAGAACGGCGTGTCGAGGATCTGCGCAGCCGGGAACCGGGCCTCGACGATGAAGCTCGGCGAACACGTGCCCCGCATCCCGAGAGGATCCCAAGTGCCCTGCTGGCGCAGTTCGGCTTGGCCGCGTGTGCTGAGCACCATGACCTGATCGCCGGGTTCGGCGTCGGGCCCCCGCCGCAACGTCGTGAGGAGATCGTCGGCGTACTCGCCGTAGCTGACCGTCGTGGCTTGCTTCTGGAAGCTCCGGACGGTGGGCTGAGCATCGCCGGCTGGTTCGACGGACGCGATGGAGCGACCGAGGTCGCCGCCGGTTCCGACCTCGGAAGTCACCGATGCGATCAGCCGCTGGTCGGCCACGACGTCGGTCATGTACGAGTCGAACCACGGTGTGCCGCGTCCGTGCCGAGCGAGGACGGCGACCTGGATCTGGTGCATCGCGAAGACCATTCCGGCGGCTCCGCAGTGCCGCGCCAGCTCGAACGCAGCGGTTGCGATCGCGCTGAGGGAGACGTCGGCGCCGCCGAAGTCGGATGGCACGAGCGCAGAGAGGGCTTTGGCGTCGCGGAGGGCTGCGATGGTCTCGGATGGGAAGCGGGCCTCGCGGTCGACCTGGTCCGCGTTCGGCCCGGCCACCTCCTTGCCGATACGACGAATGTCGTTCAGCAGCGCGCGATCGGCGTCTGCCGTCAAGTGCTCTGCAGGCCTCGCAGCGACCTGATCGCGGTCGTGATCGAGCCGATGCTCTCGAAGACGTCGCGGGTCAGCATCTCGTCGGGGAACTCGAGGTTGAACGCATCCTCGAGGGCGAGCATGACGCTCACGCTGGCGTGCGACGTCATTCCGACCTCGTACAGGTCGGCATCGTCGGTCAACGTGGTGGGGTCGACGGGGAGCCGACCGTAGTCGGCCACGATCCGCCGGATCTCGTCATACATCGGGGTCATTATCGGCACCATCTTCTTTGAAATGACCATTCAGCCGGGCGCGAGCCACGCGATCGACTCGCCCCCGCGGGCCCACTCGTAGAGCACCAGCTGGGACGTGAACAGCCGGCCGAAGCCGTGCAGCTGGGAGGTATAGGCGCTGATCGCCCGTAGTTTCGCCAATTCCGCTCTTGGTCTGGTCGGGCACACCCGCCAGTCCAGCGAGGCCGCCCACGGATCGAGCACCGGTGGTGTGATGGGTTCCAAGATTCGACGTGTCCCTCGGGTCCGGAGCATGCATCCGCCCCACACTGCGACTCGCGATCGTGCCGATCGAGGGCCAACGAGCTCCCAGAAGACGTAGGGCTGTTCGGCGTAGAAGCCGAAACGGACCGCCGGCGACCGGCGCTCCAAGGCGAGTTTCGTGACTTGTAAGTGGTCGGGATGAACGAGCGGAAAGCCTGGCATGAGCACCATGTCGGCCCCGACGATCGCCTCTTCGATCGCCGTGCCGATCTGGTCGGTGTTGCGCTCTTCGGCGTGATCGACGTCGGGATAGGCGAGCCACGCGGGGGTCGCACCGATGCGCCTGCACGCCGCGAGATCTTCTATCCGGCGCTTCTGCGCCGCTTCAGCCGCTGAGGCAAAGCCACAACGAACCTCCCATGTGGAGGACGGTCGCGTGGTCCCGGGGTCGCCGGCGAACACGGTGACGATACGGACCGTCGCGCCGCGTCGTACCGAGGCGGCAATTGATGCTCCGAGCGACAGCACCGCGTCATCGAGGTGTGGCGACAGCACGACGACAGACCCCTCGAAGGCCGGAAGCCGCTCGTCGTCGGTTGTCGACATCACCGCGTACGGTAGACGTGATGCCGGCGACCCCCGTGCCCGCCCGCACTCGGATGGCGGGGCGACTCGGTCGGCTTGCCAGCGCGACGTCGCGGTTGGTGGGCCGCGGGAGCGGATCGGTCATCGGTGCCCGGGTCACGCTCGCGCTGGCGCCCGCAGCCCTCGACCACCTGGCGGCGGGGCGGCAGATCGCCACCGTGTCGGGCACGAACGGCAAGTCGACGACGACCGCGATGCTGTCGGCCGCGTGTGCGGCGTCCGGAAAGCGAGTCGCATCGAATGTCGAGGGCGCCAACCTGCGGTCCGGCGTCGTGGCGCTCCTCACGAGCCATGCCGCGCGCGCCTGCGACCTTGCCGTTCTCGAGATCGACGAGCTCGCATTGCCGTCGTTGTTGCCGAGTTTCGAGCGGCCAGTCGTCGTTTTGCTCAATCTCTCGCGCGATCAGCTCGATCGGTTCGGTGAGGTGCGCACGGTCGCCGCAGGTTGGCGCGGCGCGTTACAAGCACAACCGGCGACCGTGGTCGCCAACGCGGACGATCCACTTGTGGTGTGGGGAGCGCTCGGCAGCGACGACACGACGTTCGTCGGCGTGGGGCTCCACTGGCACGAGGACGCGGCGGCGTGCCCGAACTGTGGTCGTCCGATCATGCGCGACGGAAACGACTGGTGGTGCACATGCGGACTGCGCCGGCCTCCCGCCATGGAGCTGGTGAGCTCGAGCCTTGTCGATCTCGACGGGACTCCGCTGACAGAGCTGCGGCCTGGAGTTCCCGGCCGTCACAACCTTGCGAACGCAGCATTGGCAGTGGTTGCCGCCACGAAGTTGGGTGTCCCGGTGGGTGTCGCGGCAGGTGGCATCGCAACTGTCGAATCGGTGGCGGGTCGATACCAGACGATCGAGGTCGGTACGACGCGCGCCCGTCTCTTGTTGGCGAAGAACCCCGCGGGCTGGGCCGAGCTGCTTGCGCTCATCGAGGGCGACGACAGACCTGTGCTGCTTGCGATCAACGCGCGGATCGCGGATGGACGCGACCCCTCGTGGCTGTGGGACGTGCCGTTCGAGCGTCTGGCCGGACGCCGAGTGATCGCGTCGGGGGAGCGCGCGGCAGATCTTGCCGTGCGGCTCCGCTACGCCGAGGTCGATTTCGATCTGTGGACCGGCGACGTGCTCGACTGCTTGCAGGCATTCGACGCGCCCGAGATCGACGTCCTCGCCAACTACACGGTCTTCGCAGACCTGGTCCGCGACATTGCGAGACTCCGGTGAGCGCGAGCTCGGTCGGCATCGCCCTTGTGTTTCCGGAGTTGCTTGGCACGTACGGCGATGCCGGGAACGCGGTGGTGCTCCGGCAGCGGCTGCGCTGGAGAGGGTTCGACGCGACGATCGTTCGCGTCGGGATCGAGGAAGCGCTGCCGGCGGACTGCGACGTCTATGTGTTCGGCGGCGGGGAAGACGCACCTCAGATGCTCGCCACCGCGCGGCTGGCCGAACAGGGCCTGGACCGCGCCGTGGACCGCGGCGCGGCGGTGTTGGCGGTGTGCGCCGGGCTGCAGGTGCTGAGCCGTTCGTACACGGGAGCCGACGGATCGACGCAACCGGGGTTGGGTCTCATCGACGCCACCACCACCCCGAAGGGACAGCGCCAGATCGGTGAGCTCGTGGTCGAACCGACCGCATTCGACCTTCCGATGCTGACGGGGTTCGAGAACCATGGAGGCGTCACCCAACTGGGGCCTGGCGTGCAACCGCTCGGGCGCGTCGTCGCTGGATTCGGCAACGGGGTGGGCGGTGTCGAGGGTCTCGTCCACGGCAGGGTGATTGGCACGTATCTGCACGGCCCCGCGCTGGCGCGCAATCCCGCGCTTGCCGACCTCATCCTCTCGTGGATCGTGGGCCCGTTGGAGGCCCTCGACGACGAGATCGTCGACAGGCTTCGGAACGAACGGCTGCAGGCAACCCTTGGCCGCCGCCGGCGCGACGGCGTGCGCTAACCCGAGTCGCGCTCGAGGACCTTGTCGTAAACGGCGGCGACGCGGCGGGCCATCGTCGTGGCGGAGAACTCGTCGGCCACGCGAGCGCGAGCTGCGTCCGCGAGGCGGGCCGCTTGTCCAGGATCCTCGACCAATCGACGGATGGCGGCCGCAAGCGCGGGTGCGTCGCCCGGATGGACGAGCAGCCCGGTGAGGTTGTTCTGCACGACCTCGTCCACCCCGCCGATGTTCGATGCGACCACTGGGGTGCCGGCCGCCATGGCCTCGAGCACGGAGATCGGCAACCCCTCGAACGCCGATGGGAGCGCCATCACATCGCACGCCGCGAGGAGCTGCGGCACGTCGTTTCGGTGGCCGAGGAAGCGCACTCGATCGTCGACGCCGAGTTCGCGTGCGAACGCCTCGAGCGCCCCCCGTTCCGGGCCGTCCCCGGCGAACACCAGCCGCACGTCTGGCAGCATCGCGGCGGCCGCCAGCAGATGCCGGTGCCCCTTGTCGGGGTCGAGCCGCGCGACCATGACCACGAGCGGTCCCGGAGTGTCGCCGGACAACTCCGCGCGCACCTCGGGACGCGCAGGATCTTGGAACTTCCTGATGTCGACGGCGTTGTGGATGACCTCGAGCTTGGGCTCAGGCCAACCAAGGCCTTCGATCAGTTGGCGCTTCACGTGCTCGGAGACGGCGATGTAACGATCGACGGCCCGCGTGTAGAGGCGTTGCTGACGATCGACGCGCCAGCTCAGGTTCAAGGCGACATACGCATGTGCGGTGGCGACGACTCTCGGTCTGTGGGCGATCACGGCGGCAACCAGGGGGTATTGGCAGGCCAGCGGCCAGATGAGATGAAGGTGGACGATGTCGGGCGCGCGGCGGCGTAGTTCACGAGTGAATGACGGCAGGCGTCGAAGGCCCTCGAACCCGGGGTCCATCGGAGGTACCGGCCACAGTGTCACACCGAGATTGCGTGCCCCCTCGATCAGGGGCGCGAGCGGTTTGGACGGATGGTACGCGAGCGCGACGTCCCATCGGGATCTGTCCATCTCGCCGACCAGCGTGAGCAAGGCCTGCTCGGCTCCACC
>JBEEGD010000283.1:0-10857 GCA_041166685.1 Acidimicrobiaceae bacterium
GTGCTGTCGTCTCTCCGGTGAACACGGGCTGCGACCATGACGTCTGAACGAACGATTGGGCGGCGAGGTTGTAGACCTCGCTCGGCCGGTGCTCGCGCAGGATGCTCAGCATCGACACCTCATCGAGTAGGTCGCCGGCGACGAACTCGATCTTGTCCTGGATGTGCGCCAACCGCTCGAAGTTCACGGTGCTGCTGCGGCGCACCATGCCGATCACCTCGTACCCCTTGGAAAGGAGCAGTTCCGCCAAATAAGAGCCGTCCTGGCCCGTGATTCCCGTGATGAGTGCGCGAACTGCCACGCAGTCGTTTTACGCTCTCATGGTCCTGCCGTCTGCGAACTGGGTTGGCACGTGCGCGAAGAACCCACGGGAGAGAGCCTCGGCCGCCGCATCGCAGGTTTTCGGGCCAAACTCGGCTTCACGCAACAAGAGCTGGCCGACCGCCTCGCGGTGTCGCGCACCGCGGTGTCGCATCTCGAAGCGGGGATGGCGGTGCCCGGAGAACGCACGATTGTCCTCCTCGCCGGTCTGTTCAAGGTGGAGCCCCGCGAGCTGGTCCGGGGAACCAGCTACCCGGCCGCCAAAGCCGAACGACTGCCGGCGGTCGCCGCCCGCTACACCGAGGTCGAGATGCTGCTGTCGTTGCTCGACAACGACCTCGCCTGGCTCGAGCGCACAGCCGGCGACGATCAGCGGCGCGTGTTCGACGAGTGGGACGCGCGGCTGCGCGCCATCGACGACCGTGATCTCGACCTACGTGAGCGGGAGTTGTTGCGCGACGCTCGCGCGGCTGTCAGATCGCGTCGCTCGTATCCGACCTGACCCGAGTGCGCATGTCGTCGAGGAGATCGCGGAGTGTTTGCGCGAGAGGGATTCTCGGTTCCCAGCCGGTTGCTTGTTGTAGCCGCGTGTTGTCGCCGAGCAGAACCGGCACGTCGACGGGTCGCTCGAGGGCCGGATCAGGCTTCAAGTGCATCGGGTGGCGGGCCATCACCAGTAGATCCTCGGCGAGTTGCTGCACCGACACCGCCCGACCCGAGCACACGTTGTAGGCCTCGCCCGGTTGACCGCGTTCGGCCAGCAGCCGATACGCCCGCACGACATCGCGCACATCAGTGAAGTCTCGGCGGGCCGAGAGGTTGCCGACCGGTACGACGGTTCCGCCGTCCAGTTCGTTCCGGGCGATGCGCTCGGCCAGCGCAGGGGCCACGAACCGCGGCAGCTGGCCGGGGCCCAGATGGTTGAATGCGCGAGCCCGCATCACGGGCAGCTTGTGTCCGAGCCAGGCTTGCAGTGAGAGATAGTCCGCCGCGACCTTGCTGGCGGCGTAGGGCGTCACCGGTCGGAGCGCCGCGGTTTCGTTGATCGGCAGTTCATCCTCGCGGACGATGCCGTACACATCCGCGCTCGACACCGCGACGACGCGATCAACGCCCGCTTCGGTACACGCAATCAGAACGTTGAGCGTTCCTTCCGCGTTGGCGCGGAACACCTCCACGGGCGCGGCCCAGGAGCCTCCGACGTCGCTCCATCCGGCGAGGTGGTACACCACGTCGGGCCGAACTCGGTTGACGACGGTCCGTACCGATTCGAGATCGCCGATGTCGACGCTGCCGTCGGCGCGATCACATCCTTCGACGTCGTCACCCATGGCCTGCAGGTGCTCGAGCAGGTGGCGGCCCACGAATCCGCTGACTCCGGTGATGAGCGCGCGCACGGAAGCGGTTTAGCAGAGGCGCCGGTAAAGGCGAACAACGCCCTCGGCGCAGGCGTCCCACGAGTAGCGCGCCGCTTGATCGTGCCCTTTGGCCACGAGCTGATCGCGACCGGCCGCGTCGCCGAGAAGCGTGACCAGCGCCTCGGTCAAGGCCCGTGAGTCGCCAGGCTCCACGAACACCGCGGCATCGCCGAGGACCTGCGGCAGCGCGCCGGTGCGGGTGGTGACGACCGGTGTACCCGCGGCCATGGCCTCGAGGGGCGCCAACCCGAAGCCCTCGTATCGCGAGGGGTACGCGAACACGCTCGCCCCGGCCAGGAGGTCGGCTCGCGTGCGATCGTCGACGAAACCAGGCCGCACGACCCGATCGCGATGACGGGCGCGCGCGAGCGCAGCTTCGAACTTGTCCGTGCCCCAGCCGTCTTGGCCCGCGACGACGAGGCGGACATCGGGCTCGTCACCCGCGAGCGCGTCGAACGCATCGACGAGTAATGGGAAGTCCTTGCGAGGTTCGATCGTGCCAAGAGCGAGGACGTAGCGGTTGCTTCCCGCGAACCTGCGCCCTGCGTCAGCGTCGCCTGCACCGATCGGGTCGACACCGTTGGCGACGACATGTACGCGGTCCGAGTGGACCGCGAACACGTCGATGACCTCCTCCGCGACGAACTCCGAAACGGCGTGCACGTGCGCGCCGCGACGAAGCGCTCTCGGGATGAGATCGGCGTACTGCAGCACGTCGCGTGTGCAGAGCTCGGGATAGCGGACGAACGTCAGATCGTGCACCGTCACAAGCTCCGTCGCCCCCCGAGCGGGCGGAACGACGAAGTTCGGTCCGTGGACGATGTCGACCTTGCCCGTCCACCACGTGATCGGTGGCCAGTCGACGCGCCGCCACAGCTGTCGGAGTGGTTGCGCTGCCATCGGCCGCGTTGCGACCGCGACGCCGGGTGGGACGAGATCGTCAAGAACCCGGCCCCGTCCTCGCCACGACGCCGAGTACCCGATCACGTCGATGTCGTCGTGTTGCGCCACGCGCGCCAGCACCTCGCTGGTGAACGCACCGACGCCCGTGCGTCGGTCGTGCAACGACGTCACGTCGAAGGCGAGCCGCATGAATTGTCGATTCTGGCGTCAACCAGGTGTGTAGGTGCCCATTGGTTGACGCCAGAACGGAGAGAGGGCGCGCGACGCCCCCGGCCGAGGGGGGGCCGACCGGGGGCGTCGAATGCGCCGTCGATCAGGTCGACGGGCGCGAGGGGGAGCGGGAGATGGCGCTCAGGCGGCGCCGCGGCCGACGAGGCCCCGCACCTGGGTGCGAGCCTCCTTCGCCGCCGTACGGGCCTGCTGAGCGACCTCACGGGCCTGCTCGGGCAGGCGCTCCTCGAGCTGGTCGAGCAGCGACTCGAATCGGGTCTCCACGCCCTCGAGGCGCTCCTCGACGGCCTTCACCCGGTCGTCGAAGACCTTCGTGAGCGACTGCAGCTGCGTCTTGGCATCGCCCACCTGCCCGGAGACCTGCTTCCGCAGCTCCTGGCGCTGTACCTGGGCCTTCTGGAGGGCGATCACGGCCAGGCCCACCGACACGTAGAAGGCGTCTTTGGCGAGCTTGGTGAGATCCTCCACGGCGGACTTGGGAGAGCGGATCTCGGGCATTGCGGCCACCTCCGGGTGGGTCGATCGGTCGCTTGCAACCATACGCACAAGTGCAAACTATTGCAAGCAAAGGGCCCCGGACATGCGTCACGTATGGGCTCAGGAGCAGCTGTAGCGTGGCTCGCTCGTGGTTGACGTCCCCGACAGTGCTGCCGAGGAGGCCGACTTCGAAGTCGCCGGGGAGCCGGCCGCGCCGCCGGCCGTGGTCGCGGTCGTCATCACCCACAACCCGGGCGAATGGTTCGACGAGACCCTGGAGTCGCTTCGGGACCAGGACTACCTGGCGCTTTCCGTGCTCGTCGTCGACGCCGGGAGCGACCATGACCCGACGGGGGCGATCGCCCGCGTGCTGCCCTCGGCCTACGTCCGGCGGCTGGACAGCAACCCTGGATTCGGAGCCGCGGCCAACGAGGTGCTCCACGTCGTGGAGGGCGCCGCCTTCTACGTCTTCTGCCACGACGACGTCGCGCTCGCGCCGGACGCGATCCGAGCCATGGTCGAGGAAGCGTTCCGCTCGAACGCGGGCGTCGTCGCGCCAAAGGTCGTGCGCTGGGACGACCCGACGCGGATCCTGAGCGTCGGTCAGTCAGCCGACAAGACCGGTGTCACCGCTCCGCTGGTCGAGGTGAACGAGCTCGACCAAGAGCAACACGACTCTGTGCGTGACGTCTTCTGCGCGCCGGGAGGTTGCACGCTCGTGCGCTCCGACCTCTTTGGTGAGCTACGGGGATTCGACGCCGGAATCGATCTGCTCGGCGAGGATCTCGACCTCTCGTGGCGCGCGCAAGTCGCAGGCGCCCGTGTCGTGGTTGCGCCGTCGGCGGTGGTACGACATCTCGAAGCGGGCGAGTCGCATCGCATCATCGACGATCGCCGCGCTCGCACGGTTCGCCACCGCATTCGGACGGTGCTCACGTGTTATGGGCCCTGGCATCGCGTGCGGGTCGTCCCACAGGCGCTCGTGCTCACGACGGCCGAGGTGATCTACGCGGTGCTTGCCGGCCGCCGGCAGCTCGCACGTGATCTCGTCAGTGCCTGGCGATGGAACCTGTCGAAGCGCGGCGAGATCCGCGCGAACCGCGCCGCGCTGGCGTCGCTCCGGCAGCTGCCCGACAGCGAGGTGCGCCGCCTTCAAGTGCACGGCAGTGCCCGCATGGCTTCGTTCCTCCGCGGGCAGCTCGGTTTGCACGGCGACGACCGGCTGCAGTCGGTCACCAGCGCCGGCCGCGATCTCGCCGGTTCGCTGCGCGCTGGTCCCTTGCGCTTCGCGGTCGGCGTGTGGGCCGCGGTGATCGTCGTGCTCCTCTTCGGCTCTCGTCAGCTCCTCATCGGAAGGCTGCCGGCTTTCGCGGACTTCCCTGCGTTCCCGAGCCGGCCGTGGACGCTGTTCACGGAATGGTTCAGCGGCTGGCGCAACGCGGGCCTCGGGTCCGAAGCTCCCGCGCCCACTGCGTACGCCATCCTGGGCTCGCTCGGGGTCGTGTTCCTCGGCGCCATGTCGTTGTTGCGAAGGGTGCTGTTCCTCCTCGCGCTTCCTGTCGGCGTGGCAGGCGCATGGCGCTTGATGCCCGGCCTGAACTCGACGAACGCTCGCCTGGTCGGCCTCGTGACCTACCTCGCGATTCCGTTGCCCTACAACGCCATCGCTCGCGGACGGTGGGGTGGGTTGCTTCTGTGGGCTGCGGCGCCGTGGATCGTTCGTCTGCTCGCTCGAGCGACGACCGCGGAACCGTTCGATACACCGCGACCGTCACGGCGTCGAACCACCCTCGCATTCGGTCTCGTCCTCGCAGTGCTGGCCGCGTTCGTTCCGTTCGTGATCTTCACCGTGCCGCTGGTCGCGGCGGGTCTCGCGATCGGCGGGCTGCTCGTCGGCCAACTCAGGGGAGGAGCACGGGCGCTCAGGACGGCGATCGGTGGGTCGGTGATCGCGATCGTGTTGCACCTACCGTGGACGCTCGACTTCGTACTGCCGGGCAGCCAGTGGTCGGCGATCGGCGGCGTGCACTCGGAGTCCGCTCGGCTTGGGATCGGCGAGCTGATGCGGTTTCACACTGGCCCACTCGGCGGCGGACCGATCGGTCTGGCCTTTCTCGTTGTTGCGGCGTTCCCACTCGTGATCGGCCGCGATTGGCGTTTCGCGTGGGCGACGCGCGCCTGGGTGCTCGCGCTGACGTGTTGGACGGTCGCGTGGATCGGGCAGCAGTCATGGTTCTCGCTCGCGCTCGGTCCGCCAGAGGCCTTGCTCGCTCCCGCCGGCGTCGCGCTCGCCATCAGCGCGGCGCTCGGCGTCGTCGCCTTCGACGTGGACCTGCCGGGGTATCGGTTCGGTGGTCGCCAGTTGGCCTCGATCGGTGCGGCGCTCGCGCTGGCGATCGGCATCGTGCCCGTGCTCGGCGCCATGTTCGAGGGCCGCTGGAACGCACCCGAACAGAGCTTCCAACCCGTGCTTGCTTTTCTCCACGATGACCAAGCAACTGCTGGTCCGTTCCGGGTGCTGTGGCTCGGTGATCCCGACGTGCTGCCGCTCGCCGGTTGGCGTCTGAGCGATGGCGTCGCTTACGCCACGACCGACCACGGGCTCCCCACGGTGGAGGATCGATGGGCGGGTTCGCCGGACGGGGCGACGAGCCTCTTGGCCGATGCGCTCCACCTCGCACAGCGTCGTGATACGAGCCGCCTCGGACGTCTGGTCGCGCCGATGGGGGTGCGCTACTTCGTCGTCGCGGGCGAGACCGCACCGGGGAGCGGTGACGCGAGGCCGTTGCCTCGAGATGTCGAGCGGGCGCTCGCGGAGCAACTCGATCTCGAAGCGGTGCTCGTCGACCCGAACCTACACGTGTACCGCAATGCGTCGTGGGCGCCGATCCGCACCGAACTGAAGGGGGCGGCAATCGATGCGGCCACCAACTCGCTGTTCTTCGACGCCGCGGCCGCGGTCGAACTCAGTGGCTCTCCGCCCCTGCTGACTGACCGCTCCGGATACGCGACCGCACAGGGAACCGTCAACTCGGGGTCAGTCGCGTACCTGGCTGCCGCGTCGTCGTCTCGTTGGTCGTTGTCGGTCAACGGCCACGACGCGCCTCGTGCCAAAGCGTTTGGGTGGGCCAACCAGTTCCGCATCGACGAGGGTGGTTCGGCGACCCTGCGGTTCAACACGCCGATCACGCGGTACGCGCTCCTGGCCTTTCAGGTCGCACTCTGGACCCTTGCCATCAGGCGCTTGCTCACGTGGCGCAAGGAAGAGCGAGCGCTGAAAGGAGCCCCCGCGTGACCGCCCGACGCCTGCCGGTGCTGGTCGTGCTCGTCCTGGCTTTGACGGCGCTCGTGCTCGTGGATCGGTCAGTGAGCACGTCTGTACGCACTGATTCGTTGGCCGCCATCGCGCTGATGCCGCTCGCGTCACCTCCCGAGGCGGTGTCGTCGGCGTTCTTCTGCGCGGGTGGCGCGGCCAAGCCGGGTGCCGCGTTCGATTCCACGCTGGTGATCGCCAATCCGGGTTCGACGCCTGCCGATGTCCTTGTCGCGTCGTACCCCGGGGCGTTGGCGAGCGACACCGAAGGCGCCGCGGCCGTGGCCAAGTTGAAGCCGCTGAGGAAGAAGATCACGGTCGGGCCGCGGTCACGCGCCGACGTTCACCTCGCCGACATCCAGGTGTCCCCGTTCGCGGCCGCGGTGGTCGAGACCAACGACCCCGACATCGCAGTGGAACGACGCATATCCGGCTCGAGCGGAGCGAGAGCAAGCAGTAGTCCATGCGCATCGGCTCCGTCGGAGACTTGGTACTTGCCAACCGGAACCACCACCCGGGACGCGCGCGAGTTGCTGGCGGTCTTCAATCCCTTTCCCGTCGACGCGGTCGTCGACGTGACGTTCCAGACGAGCGACGGCTTTCGAACTCCTCCAGAGCTGCAGTCGTTGCCAGTTGCGGGACGCCAGGTGCGAATGCTCGACATCAGCGAGTCGGTGCCTCGCATCGAACAGCTTTCCGCCACCGTGGTGTCGCGGGCCGGGCGCGTGATCGTCGACCGGTTGCAGTCGTTCGACGGATCTGATCCGAAACATCCGGCCGGTCTCGCGGTGATGTTGGGCGCACCATCGGCCGCGCCGGTGTGGACCTTTGGTGAGGGTCAAGTGATCGACGGCCTCAACGAGGTCATCACCGTCGCCAACCCTTCGGACGACATTCTCAAGGCGCAGCTGGAGGTCACTCTCGATGACCCGAGTACGAACGGCGTCGTCGATCCCATCCCCGTGACCGTCCCCGCGCACGCCTATGCCCAAGTCACGATGCGCGATCAGACCAGAGTGCCGCCCGGCATCGGGCACAGCGTGACCGTCCGGTCGATCAACAAGGTGGGCCTGGTCGCCGAGCGCGTGATCACCGCATCGGCGCCTGCACCTCGACACGGGTACGCACCGGCGTTGGGCGCGCCGCTGGTGGCAACGCGGTGGGTCCTTGCGGACGGGAGCGCGGTCTCCGGTCAGATCGCGGAGTTCGTCGTGGTCGTGAACCCATCGCCCGACACGATCGCCCGAGTCCGTTTCACTGCGTTGGCCCAAGGGCAACCGCTCGCGATCGACGGCCTTCAGGACGTCGAGGTGGCCGCAGGCGGACGCCTGACCGTGGAGCTCGGCCAGCATGTGAGCCGGCCTGATCTTCCCGTCATCGTTGAAGCCGACCGGCCCGTGGTCATCGAACGCGGCCTCTACATGGCCGAGGGGAAAGGCATCTCTCTCGCCGCCGGCATTCCGTTGTCTGAGGCGGCGTCGCTGCCGGCCAGCCCCCCGCCGAGCACGACGACCATCCCCGCGGAAGCGCCGCCGCCTCCGTCCAGCTGACGCGGAAGTATGAGGACGATGCCTGCCGGAAAGTTCTCTGGCAGCAAGGAGGGCCGCAATGGCACGCGCGATTTGGTCTGGCTCGATCAGCCTGGGCCTCGTCAACGTTCCCGTGAAGTTGCACAGCGCGGTGAAGCGCAAGGACGTGCACTTCAACCAGTTGCAGGAGAGCACCGGGGCCCGCATTCGCTACAAGAAGGTCTCCGAGAGCAGCGGGCGAGAGGTCACCAGCGACAGCATCGTCAAGGGCTACGAGATCTCGAAGGGGAACTACGTGCCCGTCACCGACGAAGACTTCGAAGCGGCAGAACCCGAACGCACGCACACGATCGACGTCGAGGACTTCATCGCCCTCGAAGAGGTCGACCCGATGCACTACGCCAACACGTACTGGATCGCGCCGCAGGACACGAAAGGAGCGTCCAAGGCATACGTACTGCTGCGCGATGCGATGGACAAGAAGGGTCGCGTCGCGATCGGTCGATTCGTGCTGCGCACGAAGGAGCATCTCGTGCTCATTCGCCCGGTCAACGGCGCGCTCGCGTTGCACACGATGCTGTTCCCAGACGAGATCATCACCGCCAACGAGGTCGACGGGCTGCCAGTACGGGTGAAGGCGGATCCGCGCGAGGTGAGGATGGCCGAGCAGCTGATCGACTCGCTGACCGTCAAGTGGGATCCCAAGCGTTACCGCGACACGTATCGCGAGAAGTTGCTCGACGTCATCAAACGTAAGGCCAAGGGCGAGGAGATCGTCACCGAATCCCGCGAAGAGCGCGCCGATGTCGTCGACCTCATGGCGGCCCTCGAAGCCAGCATCGAGGCGACCAAGTCGCGACGCAAGAAGTCGCGCGCGAAGAAGAGCGCATGAAGAAGAGCGCATGAAGAAAAGCGCATGAACCCGAAGCTCGAGGAGTACCAGGCAAAGCGCGACTTCAAGGCGACGCCCGAACCGGCCGGCGCGGTCGAAGACGCGGACCAACACCGGTTCGTGATCCAGCAGCACTCCGCGACGCGACTGCACTGGGACCTCCGCCTCGAACACGACGGCGTCCTCGTGTCCTGGGCGCTGCCGCGCGGTGTGCCGTGGAACCCGAAGGAGAATCACCTCGCGGTCCACACCGAGGACCATCCAATGCAGTACCTCGACTTCCACGGCGAGATCCCAGAAGGCAGCTACGGGGCTGGGACGATGTTCGTGTGGGACACCGGTACCTACGACATCGAGGAATGGGAGGACCGCAAAGCGGTCGTCGTGCTCCACGGCCAAAAGGTCCGGGGGAAGTACGCGCTGTTCGCCACGCGAGGCCGCGACTGGATGATCCACCGCATGGACCCGCCGGAGGATCCGACGCGACGTCCCCCGCCGCGTGACTTGCGACCGATGTGGGCGACGAAGGGTCCGCGGCCGAAGACGAAGGGCTGGGCGCTCGAGGTCGAGTGGACGGGCGTGCGGGCGTTGCTCGTGAACGAACCGGGGCTCACGACGATGACTGACGCCGATGGAACCGACATCTCCGCTGCCTTTCCCGAGATCCGCCGGATCGGTCGCGCGCTCGGCGCCGAAGAGGTGATCCTCGATGGCGTCATCACCTCGTCCGCCGGTCGCGAGGCGCTCGATCGGCGACTGGCCGCCAAGTCGGACAGCACGGTTCGCCGCATGGCCCGCGATCAACCGGCCGTTTACGTCGCCTTCGATCTCATCTGGCACGAGGGTCACGAGTGTTGGGACGACGAATGGCGAGCGCGTCGAGCGCGACTCGACGCACTCGACCTCGGGGGCGACCACTGGAAGGTTCCGACGGCCCATGTGGGTGATGGAGCAGCGGCCATCGTCGAGGCCGCCCGTAGCACGGGTGTCGAAGCGCTCGTCGCCAAGCGGGTCCGATCTCGCTACACGCCGGGCGTCGAGTCAGACGACTGGGTCGAGTTCGAGCTCTAGTACCGCGAGCGGGAACGCGCCGGAGAGCTTGGCGAACGACGCCTCGCCCGAGTGACGGTCGCCCGTGAGGATGTTGGTCCAATTGCCTTCGGGAAGCGTGACCACCGCGCTGTCCGGCAGACCCCTTCGAGGAAGACGGGGCACGACGGCCACCACCCGACGCCCGCGCTCGAACGCGATCACGCGGTGCGCATCTTCGCCGTTCACGGTGAGCGGTACATAGGTGCTGTCGTGCCCGAACGCGTCGAGATGCCGGCGGCGAAGCTGGAGGCAGGCGCGCAGGAGTGCGAGCTTCGGCCAGCCTTCGTCGCGGTGCTCGCTCCACACCTCTGCAACCTTGACCCCATCGATGGCTGACAGCGCGGCGGCCCGCTTTCCGTAGTCGACGGCGCGGCGGTTGTCGGGGTCGACGAGGCTCGAGTCCCACAGCTCGCAACCCTGATACGTGTCGGGAACACCGGGGCTCAGCAAACGCAATGCGACCTGCGCGAGCGAATTGATCCGGCCGGGGTCGACGAGCGACGCAACGACCTGATCGAGGTCGGCGACGAATGATGCGTCGTTGAGGACCGATTCGAGGAACCGGAAGGTTGCGTCCTCATAGGGCTCGTTGGTCCGCGTCCAACTCGTGCGTCGCTTGCTCTCGCGCAAGGACTTCTGTATGGCCGTCCAGGCGCGATCAAGCGGCAAGGGGTGCGCGCC
>JBEEGD010000284.1:0-7231 GCA_041166685.1 Acidimicrobiaceae bacterium
AACGCCATTTCTACCCCTCCCGTTCCGCGTGACTGATCGGAGTCAGGTCACGCGCAGTGTAGGCCAAGCTGCCTACGCGAAACAGTCATTCGACCACCATCCGTGCAGTTCCTCCCCGGCGGGGGTCGCCTATTCCGATTTTTCCGGGCTGCACGGCGTGGACCCCACCAAAGTAAAGGTTCCGCGCCGGCCACGCGTTGATGGTCCAGCGCTTCCCGAGACGCTGGACGGCGGCGGCGGGCAACCCTGGCTCGACCTGCACCGAGTCGCCGTCCCAGTGCACCCGCGGGGCGTTGACGGCCTCGGCCAGGTCCCGGTCATGGGCCACCACGGCCGACACCACTTGGGCGATCGCGGTGCGGATGCGTTTGCTCCCCCCGCTGCCAAGAGCGAGGGCCACTCGATCCGCGGGGTCGAGCACGAGGGTGGGCGCCATCATCGAGGCCACACGCTCCCCCGGCGGGGCGGCGTGAAAGCCGTCGGGGTGGAGGTCGTCCTCGCCGAGCATGTTGTTGAGCAGGATGCCGGTGCCGGCCACGACGTCGCCGGACGTCTCACCGTTCGAGGTCGTCATGCTGGCCACGTTGCCGGCAGCGTCGACGACGGTCACCTGCGTCGTTCCCTTGGTCGCGCCGATGGCGCGGCGTCGGTCGACGTCGATCATCACCTCGACGACGGCTTCGAGATGCTCGGGGCTGTGCCATGCAGGCGGGGCGCCACGAGCCTCTTCGAGCGACAACGCGAGCGCAATCAGCTCGCCGCCGAACGACGGCCGCGGGTTCGTCACGATGCGATGACCTCGATAGTCGGACGTCGTGGGTGTCCGTTCGATCACGCGATACGCCGCGAGGTCGTCGCGTGTGACGAGACCATCGCCGCTGTGCATTTGGACAACGAGCGCGTCTGCGAGAGCTCCTCGATAGAACGACGCGCCGTCCTGATCGGCTGCCAGCCACTCGAGGTACGCGGCAAGATCGGTGTTCGTCAGTTGGTCGCCTTCGCGCAACAGCGATCCCGCGGGAGCAAAGATCGCCGCGGTCTCGGGTTCGCGCTGCAAGATCGGCGCGAGCAGCCCGAGCACTTCGGCCTGCGTGGCATCGAGGCGCACACCGTCACGCGCCAACCCGATCGCAGGACGGACGATGTCGGCCAGCGCCAGTCGACCCAGTCGCTCGTGCACGTGCAGATATCCCGCGAGGCAGCCGGGTACTGCGACCGAACCAAGCCCGGCGTGGAAGACCTGGTCAGCGGCGAGGAACCTCACGTTGATCGGCAGGAAGTTGGGCTGCCGCTCGGCCAATGAGAGCGAACGGCCGGGCGTGTCGACGAAGAAGTCGAACAGCACCTGCTCGCCGACGCTGGTGTGCGCCAGCAGAAAGCCTCCGCCGGCGAGGCTCGTGAAGCAAGGTTCAGCGACCGCGCCGGCAAAGCCCGCGGCCACGCACGCGTCGAAGGCATTGCCTCCACTGGTCAACACGGACGCCGCCGCATCCGCGACCGCAGGATGACCACAGGCGACGATTCCTGTGGTCACCGCCAGATCTTGTCGCCCAGCCGGACAAGGCCTTGCAGGTCGTAGATGTCGGAGTCGAAATACGGCACGGCCGCGACGACGTCCGGTGTGGCCGCCAGCTCCGCCCGAGTCTCGGCCTCGCGCTTGGCCACGACCTGGAAGTTCAGGAAGCTCTCGCCAATCTCGCGAAGCACCCGCTCGACTTGGGCGGTCTCGGCATCGAGCGGCACGCTCAGCGCAAGCTTCGGGGCGTCCGAAACGAACCGATGTGCGACGGCCGTGGCCTGTTGATCGAGGAGGTAGTGAGGAAGCACCTTGTTCAGAACGATCGCGCCGAGATGCAGCTTGCGCTCGTGGAGCTCGCTGATGAAGAACTCGGCTTCGCGAACGGGCGACGACTCCAGCGTGGTCACTACCACGAACGTTGTCCGGCGGTCGCCCAAGACCCGCGTGACCGCGTTCGCGCGTTCCACGAAGCCGTCGTACATCGACTGGAACAGCAGGAAGAACTCCGCGATGTCCTCGAGAAACTGCGAACCAAGGATGCGATCGGCGACCGTGTAGAACGGCTTCGACGCAAAGTTCACGACGCGCGACCGCGCAGGCATCGTGAGCCAGCGCAAGAACCGGCTCGAAAAGAAGTCGGCCATTCGCGCCGGTGCTTCGAGGAAGTCGATGGCGTTTCGGGTCGGTGGCGTGTCGACGACGATCAGGTCGTACGTTCCCGCGCTGTGAATGTCGTAGAGCCGCTCCATCGCGATGTAGTCGTGGCTCTGAACGAACCGGCCCATGAGGTTCTGGTACAGCGGATTGGCGAGGATCGCATCGCGCGTCTGCGGGTTGGGCGCGTGGCGACGAATCAGGTCGTCCCACGACTGCTTCGTATCGAGCATCGCCGCCCACAGCTCGCCGCGCGGTTCGACGTTGGCGGCGGCGAACGCCTCAGGGGGCACTCGGGTCTCGACGTTGCCGAATTGCTCGAGCCCGAGGGCGTTGGCGAGTCGCTTCGCGGGGTCGACGGTGAGCACGAGAACCTTGCCACCGAGATGGATGGCTGCTTCCGCGGCGGCGGCCGCCGCGGTGGTGGTCTTGCCCACACCACCGGAGCCACAGTGAATGACGATCTCCTTTGCCGCGTACAACTGCTCGAGTGAGCCGAGCGGCGCGTCCGTCTTGGCGGCTGCCATGCGTCAGTAGCCGAGCTCTTGGCCGAGTGCCTCGGCGACCAGTTGCGTCGCCCGCACCCCGTGATGGCGGGTGAAGAGCTCAGGCACGTAAAGCAAGTTGGCGTCAGGACCGAGACCCTCACGCAACCGAGCGAGATGTCCGGCCCGCGTGCGTCGCAGCCGTACCGCAAGCTCCGCGGCATCGAGGACTGCGGTCACGGGGCCTCCCGACGCCTTGGCCAGTGCCTCCTCGTTCTCCGGCTCCCGCAGCTTCTCGAAAACCTCTTCCTCACCACGTCCGAACAACTCAGGCAGCACGCGGTTCACGACGATGGCCGCGATGTCGACGTTCGTTTCCGCGGCAATGCGCTCGCGCAGTTCGATCGTCTCGTTGACCGGCATCTCCTCGGGAGCGGCGACGATGATCACACCGGTGCGCGTGGCGTCGTCGAGGATGTCGATCATCCAGCCGGTCTGTTCTCGAACGAGACCGACCTTCACAAGTTCACGGATGTGCTGCGGGGCCGCCAGCTGCGCCACGACGTGGCCGGTTGCCGCGGCGTCGACGACCACGAGGTCGTAGTGGTGCTCGCGCACCTCCCACAGGAACTTGCCGACGGTCAGCACCTCCTTCACGCCGGGCGCGGCTTGTGCCACGAAGTCGAAGGTGCGGGCGAGGGGTCCGATGCGGGCGAGCACCGGGATCTTCAATTGCAGGCGCAGATACTCCTTCAGCGATTCCTCGGTGTGCATCGACATCGCGTACAGGTTGGGGACGATCTCGCGCGGCTCGAACGACGTCGCTCCCACCTCGAAGAAGTCGGCGAGGTTGCCTTTGGCGTCGACCTCGCCGACCAACGTGCGCTTGCCGTGTTGCGCGGCGAGCAACGCGAGCCCGGCCGCGATGGTGGTCTTGCCAACGCCCCCTTTGCCGGTGACGAAGACCAGCCTGCGATCGAGGAGCGGGGTGGTCACATCACGTCAGGTCGCGTGCACCGGGCCCGGCACACGCCGCCGAAGCGGCCGCCAGGCCGGCGGCGGCAATGAGCGCAGAGCCGCAGGCTCGGAGCGAATCAATGTCACGGCGCGCCGAAACCGATGTGGCCGTGGTCGGCGCTCGTACCCAGATCGATGTACGCGAGCTTGTCGACCGCCACGCCGACTTGATGGCCCTTCCGGTCGGTGAGCCACAGCATGCCGCCGCTGGCTATGGCCTTTTCGACGGCGCCCTTGACCGTCTCCGGGTCGGCATCGTCCCCGAGCTCGACTTCGATCTCACGCGGGATGTAGGTGACACCGATTCGGACGTGCACAGCTGCTCCTCGTGTGGGCGAAGCCGTCATCGTACGCGTTCTGTGCGCGAGTCCTATCTTTGCGGCATGGCGGAACTGTCGGCCTGATGTCCTCAGCCAACGGAGGTGGGCAGATTCGAGTCGTCATCGCCGACGACGAATCTGATGTGCGCCTGCTGCTCCGCATCCAGCTCGAGCTCGAAGGTTTCGAGATCGCGGGCGAAGCCACCGACGGCCGCTCCGCCATCGAGCAATGTCGAGACGCGCAACCCGATGTGGTGGTCCTCGACCTGTTGATGCCGGGGTTGAATGGGTTCGAGGCGATCCCCACGCTGCGGCGTCAATACCCCGAGGTGGCGATCGTCGCCTACACCGCGGTTGCCGGAGAGTTCGTGCGCAAGGAGATGGCGCGGCTGCGCATCCCGCTGCTCCTGAAGAGCGGCAACGTCGCCGCCCTCGCCGCCAAGATCCGCGAGCTCGTCAGATCAGTTTGAGTTCGCGATGCGAGCGGCGCGTCGGCGCGAGCTCGACGTCGATCCGTTCCGCGATGTGCACGAAGGCCTGGGCGGCTTCGCCATCGGGGTCGACCAGTACGATCGGCTGACCGACGTCGCCGCCTTCGCGCATCGCGGACACGAGTGGCACCTGACCGAGCAACGGCACCTCGAGCGACTCCGAGAGGAGCGCACCGCCACCGCTGCCGAAGATCTCGTAGCGAGCGCCGTCGTCGCCCGTGAACCACGTCATGTTCTCGATGATGCCCTTCACCTTCAAGTTCACCTTGTGAGCCATGAAGCCGGCACGCTGCGCGACGCGCTGCGCAGCGGGCTGCGGAGTGGTGACGACGTACATCTCGGCGTGCGGCAGCATCTGTGCCAGCGAGATCGACACGTCGCCGGTGCCCGGCGGCAAGTCGACCAGCAAGTAGTCGGGTTCGTCCCAGTAGACATCGGTGAGGAACTGCTCGAGCGCCTTGTGCAACATCGGGCCCCGCCAAATCACCGGTTGATCCTCGTCGGCGAAGAACCCGATCGAAATGCAGCGCACACCGTGCGCTTCGGGCGGCAGCAGCATCTCGTCGATGACCACAGGTGCACGATCAACGCCGAGCATCTTGGGGATCGAGAAACCCCACACATCAGCGTCGAGGACGCCGACGCTCTTACCCCGCTGCGCGAGGGCAATCGCCAGGTTCGTGGTGACCGACGACTTGCCGACACCTCCCTTTCCCGACGCGATGAGCAACACCCGGGTGCGGCTGCCGGCATCGGCGAATGGGATCACCCGGCCTTCGGCGTGGCCGTGGGCCGTGTTGGTACCGGCAGTCGAGGCGGGATCACCGTGAAGGCGCTGACGGAGCGCTCGGAGCTCCTCTTCGCTCATGACGGTGAAATCGACGCCGACCGCGGCCCCCGAATCCAAGCCACGTATGGCATCGGTGACCCGCTGATCGATCTCGGCCCGCAACGGACACCCGGGCACGGTGAGGGCGACTTGAACCGTGATGTCGCTTCCGGCGATGGTCACGTTCTTGACCATGCCGAGGTCGACGATGCTGCGGTGCAGCTCAGGATCCTGAACCGGACGTAGGGCGTCGATGACCTGGGCTTGTGTGACCGGCATGAGCCGTAAACTTACTGGCGTATGGAGCGAGGTCCCCTCTCGCCAACTGAGTTCTCCTCCGCCGTCACCGCGATCACGTCGGCGTTCGGCGATCCCACCCGCCGCGACATCTACTTGTTCGTGCGTGACGCCGACCGAGCAGTGACCGCCGGCGAGGTCGCAGAAAGGTTCGAACTTCACCCCAACGTCGCGCGTCACCATCTCGACAAGCTCGCCGGCGGGGGCTACGTCGAGGTCGGCGTCGAGCGCGCCGAAGGCGCTGGGGTGGGCCGTCCGTCGAAGCGCTACCGCGTCACCGAAGAGCACATGACGCTCGAGCTTCCGGTACGCCACGACGACCTGCTCGTCACGTTGCTGGGCAAGGCTTTGGCGCTGCTGCCGAGGGACGACGCGGAAGCCATGGCCGAAGAGGTCGGCGTCGAGTACGGCAAGTCGCTGGCACTGTCCATCGGCGCGTCGCCTGCGGGTGAGGCCGTGCAACGTTCGTTCCGATCGGCATTGCACGCCGTCGCCGACGCGCTCACCGCACATGGATTCGCCGCCCACGCAGAGAAGCACGGCAACGGGCTACGCATCGTGTCGGAGCACTGCCCATTCGGCGACGCCGCCATCGAACACCCGGTGATCTGTGCGGTTGACCGCGGTCTCGTGAAGGGCATGCTCGCCGCGTTGTACGGCGACACCTCGCCGGCAACCGAGTCGTCGTTGCCGATGGGCGACGATGTGTGCGTCACCGCCGTCACGTCTGACTGATCGGTGGAACGGCACTACCTGGACCACGCGTCGACGTCACCGACGCGTCCCGCGGCGGTCGACGCGATGGTTCGATGGCTGGGCAAGGGCGCTGACCCCGGACGCATCTATGCCGAGGGGCTCGAAGCCCGAGTGGCGGTCGAGGGCGCGCGCGACGAGGTTGCCCGCTTCTTTGGATGCCGGTCGAGTCGCGAGGTGGTGTTCACGAGCGGCGCGACCGAGGCGATCGCGGCCGCCGTGTGGGGAGCGTCCGAACGCGGCGGCCATCAGGTCGTCACGGCCGTCGAGCACTCTGCCGTTCGGCTGTCGGCTGAAGCCGCGGGTGCGGTGACCTTGGTCGGCGTTGACCGTCTCGGCCGCGTCAATGTCGATTCGGTGCTCGACGCGATCCGCCCCGACACCGCATGCGTCCACGTGCAGTGGGCCAATCATGAAGTAGGCACGTTGCAACCGGTGGCAGCGGTCGTCGCGGCGTGCCGCGAGCGCGGCGTGCTCGTCCACGTCGACGCCGCGCAGGCCGCCGCGCATCTCGACATCGACTTCGGTGGTCTCGGGGCTGATCTGCTGTCGGTCAGCGCCCACAAGTTCGGAGGGCCCGCCGGGATCGGCGCACTGCTCGTACGGCGAGGACTGCGGCTGCGGCCGCTGCTGGTCGGAGGAGATCAAGAGCGAGCGCGACGAGCGGGACTGGAGAACGTGCCGGCAATCGTCGGTTTCGGCGCGGCATGCGACGCGGTCGACATCGAAGTCGAGGCGAAGCTGCAACTCGAACTCACCCGTCGCGTCCTCGACACCGCGTTCGATGGCGTCGTCGTGTACGGCGATCCTGAGGGCCGGGTGCCCCACCTCGTGTGTCTCGGCATCCTCGGCATCGAGCCACAGGC
>JBEEGD010000285.1:0-3021 GCA_041166685.1 Acidimicrobiaceae bacterium
TGGGCGTGCAGGCGCAGGGGATGACCGCGTGCCCGTGCGCGCAGGAGATGCTCACCGCGCGTGCGCGCGAGCGGCTGCTTGCCGACGACTTCAGCGAGGACGAGATCGAGCGCGTGTTCGAGCACGTCCCCGTGGCGACGCACAACCAGCGCGGGCTCGGCACGCTGTACATCGGCTGCCCCGAGACGTGCGCGGATCCGATCGATGCGACGGTACTGCTGCGCATCGTCGAGTCGTCGATGAGCGCCGAGATCTACGAGCTGATGAAGCGCCCCGACGAGGCCGACGTCGTCGAGAAGGCGCACCGCCAACCGCGCTTCGTGGAGGACTGCGTGCGCGAGGCGATCCGGATGGCGGTCACGGAGTTCGAGTCGCTCGGGCCGGATGCCTTCGTGCTCTCCCGGCAGGAGAACCTGGAGACGATCCACCAGCACAACGTCGTGGCCGAGCGCTACGGGCTGGTAGGCGAGCTGGCCGGCGAGCTCGACGGCGGCGACCACGTACTGCGCCACGTGACGATGCGCGACTGGCTCGACGGCGAGCCGCGCATCGCCTAGACGCTCCTACGCGTACACGCCGTCCAGCCATGCCTTGAGCGCAGCCTCGCTCGCCGCGGCGTCGACGCCGCCGTCCACGAACATGTGCGCGCTCATCCCGACGACGCTGCCGTGGTGGTTGCGCCCGAAGAAGCGGAAGAGGCCGTCGCCAGTGCGGACGCCCAGGAACTCCGGCGTCGTGTAGTCGATGACGCCATCGAGCGTGCCGGCGTCGCCGAGCGACGCGTGAACCGCATCGCCCACACCCGCGTCTGAGGAAACCCCGAGCGCGGCGCGCAGCGCATCCATCGCGTCGGGCGTGCCCGCGGCCTCGGGCCCCTCGATGCCTGCCGACGGCTGGCCGACATAGGTGACCGGGCGGCCCTTGAAGTGCTCGAGGTACTGCCCGAGCGTGTGGAGGTAGAAGTCGGTGTGGCCGTCGATGGCGTCGTACTGGTCCTCCCACTCGTCGGCGAGGATCCCGCTGTGGACGTAGCGGAGGTGCGCCGTGCCGCCCGCTCGGGCCTCGATCGCGTAGTCGAGGGCGTTGAAGGTCCCGTCCGGCGACTCCATGCGGATCACGAGGCGGTGCGGCGGATCCCAGTTCGTGACCGGCGCCCCCTCGGGCGGTGCGGCGCCCGCGGGGATCTCCATGCCCGTTGGGAACATCCAGGCCGCGGAGTCGGCGGTGATCGCGGTCCAGACGTCGTCCGGGGCGGCGGGCAGGTCGACCTCGCGAATGATCTCGAACTCACGGCTCATGACTGGGGCTCCTTGGTTTTCGTGATGGTGGGGTGCAGGGCGACGACGAACCGATGCGGACGACCGCCGGTGGCGGCCTCGTCGTGGTACTTCGCAACGAGGCCGTTGACGGCGTCCGCCAGCTCGACCGCGAACGCGGCCCGGTCCTTCGCGGACGCGAACCGCACCTCGCTGTCGATCCCGAGGCTCGCGACCGGCTTGCCGGCTGCGCTTGCCCCGGTGATGAGCTCACCGACCTCACGGACCATGCGCCCCGCGACGGCGAGCAGCCAGCGCGCGGAGCGCTGGTCCGGCTCACGTGACGGGTCCGGAGCGACCGCCGACAGGGCGGTCGGCGAGATCACGTAGGACGCGGCGGTCGCCTGGAGCACGCGCTCGGTGCAGTTGCCCCTGCGGCGCTCCTCGACGAGCTCCACCAGGCCGTGGCGCTCCAGCGCCCGCAGGTGGTAGTTCGCCTTCTGGCGGGTGAGCCCGACGCGCGCAGCGAGTGTGCTGGCGGACCCGGGCTCGGCCAGCTCGGCGAGCAGGCGGGCCCGGATCGGGTCCAGCGACGCCTCGGCGGCGGCGGGGTCGTCGATGACGGTGACATCGTGCATTGGTGGACCTTGTCACCGACAACTAAGTTTGTCAAGCACATTTCTATTGTCGGCGATAGGAGCCGGTATGGTCGTGGGCGATGGCTGATTTCCAGAGTCCCGCGGAGTTCAAGTTCAACCGGGGGCGCATCGAGGATCCCGAGGCCTTTGCCCGCGATGCGAATGCCGCATCGTGGTTGTACCTCTGCGGCGAGGAGTTCGCGGCAATGGATGGAGGCATGTCGTACGCGAGTGTGCAGGCGGCGGTCGCCGAGTCGACCAACATCGTCTCCGATCCGCCCCGGGTGCTCGACATGGACCTGGCTCGACGGCACGTCGCCGCACTCGACGAGTTACCTCGTCCGACTCTCGTGACCTGTCGTGTCGGCCCGCGGTCGTCTGCCGTGGTCTATCTCTATGCCGGCCTCAGGGCCGGCGCCACACCCGACGAGGTACTGGCGCGGGCCGAAGCCGACGGCGCGCCGTTCTGCGATTCGGACGAGCTCAGGGCCTGGGTCGTGCAAGGCCTTGACGAGCTCTCCTGAGAAGGGTTCGATAGTCGTCCCATCAACTCCATCGGCGTCCGAGAAGCCGTTCGGGCCGTCGAGCCACCGGGCCATAGAGAACCTGATCGCGACCTACGCCGAACTCGTGGACGACGGCGACTTTGCGGGGGTCGGCACCCTGCTCGCAGACGCCACCTTCACTGGCGGCGCCGGGTCGGTGAGTGGCCGAGACGCCATCGAGAAGATGCTGGTGGACAGCCTCATCGTCTACGACGACGGCACGCCACGGACCAAGCACGTCACCACCAACCTCGCCATCGAGGTCGACGAAGAGGCGGGCACGGCGGTCTCGCGTGCGTACTTCACCGCACTGCAGGCGCTGCCCGACCTGCCTCTGCAACCGATCGTCAGCGGTCGGTACCACGACCGCTTCGAGCGCCACGACGGGCAGTGGCGCTTCGCAGAGCGACGCGTCCGGACCGATCTCGTCGGCGACGTGAGCCGCCATCTGCGTGACGCTGCGCCCGAGCGGTAGTCCTTGGCGGTTTCTGCAGGCGCCTTTCGCGTGAAGCGGAAGCCGCGGTGGCCGGTTACGTGTGCTGGCCGACCTACTGCCAGAACTGCCGCTGATCGCGCGAAGCG
>JBEEGD010000286.1:0-6332 GCA_041166685.1 Acidimicrobiaceae bacterium
TTTGCACCTCGCTCGAGCAACTCTTCTTCCAGTACTGGTTCGACGACGTGCAGTCGTATTCGAAGATCGCGCCGCGTCAAGGGTCACTGCACTGGATCGGCGCGTACGTCGTGGTGCCGGCGCAAACAGGTTGGCTCATGATCACGCCCGCGCCAAACACGGCGGGTCTCGTGCAGTGGATGCTGGAGGAGGGTTTCGCCGAGGTCCATGACCTCCTCGCGATGCCCGTCGAGCAGCTCGTGCGCGAAGTGCCGCTGATCATGAAAACGATCGCATCGTTCGTGCAGTCGGCGGACGCCACGTCGCTGTTCTGGGCCGCACAAGACCGCCACGTCGCGTTCGGCGAGGTCCAGTCGGTGGCCCAGGTCGCGGCCAACGCGCAACACGAGTTTCGCCAGTTCTTCCGTCCGGTCGACTGGGACGGTTCACCTGTCACGATCCCGGGACCGGTCGCGCACTTTCACGGGACACCCGTGCCACCGGCCAGGGCTCCTGCCGCGTCGGAGTCCTCGATCGACGAGGTGCTGGCGGCCTGGGGATCGGCTCCTTGGCGTTCTGGGGGAGAACGGGCACCGGCCAAACTGCTCGACGGACTGCGGGTGCTCGATTTCACCCATGTCCTCGCCGGCCCGTTTGCCAACCGCATTCTCGGTGATCTCGGCGCCGACATCCTCAAGCTTCAGACGGCCGACCGGGCGACGATCGTCAACTCACCTGATCACCCGTACTTCTACACATGGAACCGATCGAAGCGTGGCATCTCGCTCAACATGAAGGACGAGCGCGCGGTCGACATCGTCCGCCGCCTCGTCGAGCAGAGCGACGTGGTGATGGAGAATTTCTCCGCGGGCGTGCTCGACGGTTGGGGTCTGTCGTACGAAACGGTTCGCTCGTGGAATCCGCGGATCGTCTACCTGACCATGTCGGGATGCGGACACGAAGGTCCCTGGTCGAAGCTCGTGACGTATGCGCCGACCATTCACGCGCTGTCAGGGCTCACGTATCTTTCGAACCCGCCGGGGCGCGGCGATGTCGGGCCCGGCTTCTCGCTGAACGACCATGCTGCCGGCTTGTCGGCCGCGGTCGCCGTGCTCGCGGCGCTCGACGCTCGTGATCGAACCGGTGAAGGGCAGCACGTCGACATCTCGCAGATGGAAACGGGTGCGTACCTCATCGGGCCAGCCGTGCTCGACTATCTCACCAACGGGCGCGAAGCCCAGCCTGACGGGAACGTCGATCCCTTCGGCCACCTTGTGCCCAACGAGTGCTTCCGCACCGCGGACGGCCAGTGGATCGCAATCACCTGTCGTGATGATTCCGATTGGGCACGTCTGGTGGACGTAACTGGCATCCCCAGCGACGCGTCGCTCGCGACCGTCAATGGACGGATTGCCCGGCTCGCCGACGTCGACGCCCTCCTCTCGACCTGGGCGGCAACCGTCGCTGTCGACGCGGCGCAGGAACTGCTGCAAAGTGCGGGAGTTGCCGCCGGCAAGGTGCAGAACGCGGCTGACCTCATGACCGACCCGCAGCTCGTCGCTCGCGAGGTGTGGCACACCTGCGATCACGGGGTGTTCGGGGTTCGCCCCTTCGATCGCTTTCCGGCGATCTGGAGCGGAAGCGACCTCGAGCCGTACCGGTCAGCCCCGTGCTATGTCGGCGAGCACAACTTCGAGGTGTATCCAGAAGTGGCGGGGCTCGACGAGGCAACCGTGGCCGAAGGAATGGCAGATGGTCTGTTTTCTTAGGGAGGCGACGTCGTGGGCATAGGTCTGCGGGACTGCTCGCAACCCGAGCTGGCAATTCTCGTGCGCGAGTACATGATGGCGGGCCACATGATCGACCGAGCGGGCATGCCGCACGTGATGGCCGAGCTCGGGCGCGACGCGTTCGGCCCAGTCGCGATCGAGGAGTGGATGGGTGCGAGCCCGGTGTACGTCAAGCGCATGCAGAAGGCGCTCGGCTTCGAAGGCGACTCCGTCGAGACGATCTTCAAGGGGATGCAATTCGACATCGGCGCGCCGCCGCAGTTCCTCGACTTCCGGTTCCAGCTGCACGATCGCGATCACGGCGAGTTCTGGCTGGACCATTGCGGCGCGCTCGCCGATGTCGAGCCCATGGGTCAGGACTTCGTGTTGACCATGTGTCACGACATCGAGGATCCGACCTTCGACGCGACCGCCGTTGCATCAAACCCGAGGGCACAGGTGCGTCCTGTGCATCGCCCACCTCGCGTCCCGGCGGATCGGTCGCCGATGTGTCACTGGACGGTCATCATCTCCGACGAGCACGAGAGTCTTCCAATGCCGAACGAGGCGCAGGTGATCGCCACGACGCGCGCGGCGATGCTGGAGCTCGACGCCATCGATCCGAACGAACCGGGCCTTTCGGACTACCGCGGTCCGCTGTTGTCCGACGTGCGCTTCGAGGATTGGTCTCACTCTGCTCTCGTGCGCATCGCACAGGAGCTGTGTCTGCAAGGCCATCTGCTGGCCTTGTCCTTCTTGGCCGCGCTGCGCCGCCGGATCGAGCCCGATGCGGCGGTCAGCTTCGGCCGTCGCCAGTTCACAGGTGTGGCCGGTCTCACCGCGGAACGCCTTCGCGGCGCGCTGGGTCTCGGTCGAGACCTCGAAGCTGTCGCTCGTGTGATCGCGCTCCATCCGGCGCTGCTGCCCTACGACTATGTGGAGTGTGATGTCGAGCTGTCCGACCGTCTGGTCGTGCGGCTCGGTGCCGACAGCGCGGGAGTCGCCGATGCAGGATGGCCATCGATGCTGGCCGCCGAGCACCTCGAGCCACTCGACGCGATCGTGCGCAGCATCGATCCCCGCTACCGGTGCGAAGCGATCGACAACGGCCCCGGTGGATTGGCGCTCGAAGTGGTGCAGGACGACGTCGCCGCTCCCGTCGCCGCCGAGGTCGCATTGGCCCGATTCAGCACCGGCGCGGAGTTCAAGTTCAATGATCGGGGTACCCCGGTGCAGCTGCGCATGTGATGCACGGGCAGCTCGTTCTCCCCTTTGACGGATGTTGCGAGCGGACGCCCTATTTTGATCTGCCAGACTCGCCGTGTGACCGCCTCGCCCGCACCCCGCAGGACGCTGCGTCAGTGGGGCGTTCGAGTCGCCAATAGAACGTTGCGGCGTCATGGTCTCGAGGTACGCCGGCTCGACTTCGACCGTGCCGCTGCGTTCCGATCGAGCTCGGACGACATCATCCGCCGTCATCGTGGTCAGACGCAGGAAACGGTCCGTGCGCTCCGCGAGAAGTACGAGACGCCCGTCTTTGGCCGCGTCCGCGTCTGGGAGCTCGTCGAACGACTCGCGCAATGCGTCGACCCGACAGACACGAAGCTGCTGTGCACGAACCAACAGATCCATGTGCTCCAGATGCTCGCAGGCATGGAGCGCGACGGCATCACCGACGGTGACCTTGTGTTGGCCGCGGTCATTCATGATCTCGGCAAGCTCCTGCTCCTCACTGACGAGGACCCTGCCAACGTTGTCTGTATGAACACGCCCATAGGGGAGTACGGGGACGGAGTAGGACTCGACGCGTGCACGTTCCAGTGGAATCACGACGAGTTCGGCTATTCACGGTTCAAGGACCACGTTCCCGATCACATCTCGTGGTTCATCCGCTACCACAGCATCGACGTCGACGAGTGCGAGCGGTTGATGGACGCTCGAGATCGTCGCTACACCGAAGAGTATTTCCGCGTTCTTCGCCGTTACGACCACGACACGAAGTCGCCGTTCGACCTGCCGACTCGCCGCATGTCGGAGTACCGAAGCGTGATCGAGGAGGCGTTTCCGGCGCCGATCGCCTTCTAGTCGGGCGCGGCATGCGCGGGCGGCGCGGCTTGGGCCACGCAGCCGGGACAGCGTGGACCGTCGAGCGGAGAAACGGACGGCGCACGACCCAGTTGGGGAACGGGAATGCCCCGAGCCCTCATCAGCGTGTAGAGCTGTGATCGCGCGCGTGCGACACGCGATGTCCGCAATCGAACGGCTTTCGGTGTGACGAACCGGATGTCAGGCCGGGACGCGAAGTGCAGCATTGTGAGCCGCTCCGCGAGGTATCCGATGTGCCGCTCGTGCGTGTATCTGCCATGCCCCGTGTCGGAAAGCGTTCCGCATCGGAGGCACCGGTAGCGGAAGGGAGATCGCGGGCCATACCAGTCGAGGACCGCGGTGAGCATCGAGTGAAGCGCGTCCAGCAACCGGAACCAGTCGTCGCGATGGCACACCAAGGTGTTCGCGTAGGGAACTCGCTCGGGCAGCATCCTCAGGCCGAACTGGGTAGCGACGCGCTGAAGCACGGCGGTCATGCCCGGATGCTGGCTCTCCGCCTCGGCGAGCCAATCGGTCGCGAGCTTCGTTCCGAGCGCCTCGCAAGGTTGTAGGTGTCGAGCGAGCCGGGGCAGCGCGTTGAGGTGCGGCGGCTTGGGAAACTTCCTGTCGTAGTTCGCGCTGCAGAAGCCCACGTACTCGGCTTGCACGTCGCGAGCCTCCAGTGAGAGCAGAAAGCGCGCTTCTGCGAACGCGTTGCTGTCGAAGCGAGGCGCCAGCGTCAGCGCTCGAAGGTCGACGGCTTCGAACTCGTCGCCCTTCGGTACGGTCGACAGCATCTCGTCGGTGTGACCCGCTACGAAGACGTGGACCGTCCGAGCCGTTGCCACGCGACTCACACCAATGTCGCGTCCATATCGATCTTCGTGCCAGCGAGCGCCTTGCTCACCGGACAGTTCGCTTTGGCGCCCTCCGCTGCTTCAGCGAACTGCTCCGGCGAGAGGCCAGGAACCTTGCCGCGCACGCTGAGGTGGATACCGGTGATGCCTTCGCCCGGCTGGAAGGTCACGTTCGCGGTGGTGTCCAACGCCTCGGGTGCGTTGCCGGCCTTGGCGAGCGCGTTCGACAACGCCATGTTGAAGCAGGCCGAGTGGGCCGCGGCGATGAGCTCCTCAGGACTCGTGCGGCCATTCGGGTCCTCCGCCCGAGACGCCCACGTCACGTCGTAGCTTCCGAGGCCGGACGAGTCGAGGTTGACGCGCCCAGCTCCTTCCAAGAGAGAACCTTCCCAGTGAGCGGTTGCGCTGCGAGTCGTTGCCATGAGAGGACCTTCCTTGAAAGAGCAGTGGACGTGCAAGCTCAGCGGCCAGAACGGTTCTGACGGACCGTCAGGTCTAGAGTCCCCGCGGTGGAGCAACACAAGCGCGACCGGCAGATCCACCTGCGCACCTGCCCGCTGTGCGAGGCAATGTGCGGGCTCGAAGTGCACGTGGAAGACGACCGGGTGGCGCTCATTCGCGCCGACCGCGACGACGTGTGGAGCAAAGGCTTCCTGTGTCCCAAGGGAACGACGCTCGGGCACTTGCACCACGATCCGGATCGGCTGCGTGCCCCGATCGTTCGCGATCGCGCGACCGACACGTGGCGCGAGGTCAGTTGGGATGAGGCGTTCCGGCACTGCACGGAATTGCTCGCGCCGGTCATCGACGAGCACGGCATCGGCGCGGTCACCGCGTACGTCGGCAACCCGCTGGCTCACGCGTTCAGCCTGAGCCGTTACATCGGGATCCTCATCGGCATGTCGGGGATCCCGATGATCTACTCGCCCGGAACGGTCGACCAGTGGCCCAAGAACGTCAGCTCGTACCTGATGTACGGCGGGATGTGGACGATTCCGGTCCCCGACATTCAGCGCACCGACCTGCTGGTGATCATGGGCGCGAACCCGCACGCGTCGCAGGGCTCGTTGCTCGCGTGCCCCGACGTGATGGGTGAGATCGGCGCCATCAGGCAGCGGGGCGGGCAGGTCGTGGTCGTTGATCCGCGCCGCACGGGCACGGCTGAGGCGGCCGACGAGTGGTTGCCGATCACGCCGGGCACCGACGCGGCGTTTCTGCTGGCCGTCGCCCAGGTGCTGTTCGCGGACGGACTGGTCGACGTCGGCTCCGTTGCCGAGTCGGTGGAGGGCGTCGACGAACTCCGAGCGCTCGTCGCGGATTGGACCCCTGAGCGGGTGGCCGGCGTCACCGGGATCTCCGCCGAGCGGATCCGGCGCCTCGCGCAGGACCTCGCGACGACCGAGCGAGCCGTCGTGTACGGCCGCATCGGTCTGTGCAACCAGGAGTTCGGCACGCTGGCGAGCTGGCTCGTCGACGTCGTCAACATTCTCACGCGCCACTTCGACGTGCCCGGCGGGCTGATGTTCCCGCGGCCGTCGGCCTGGCCGATGACGAACCTGCCGATGCCCGGCCTCGACGACGGCACACCGAACTTCGCGCGCTGGACGAGCCGTGTGCGCGGAGCGCCCGAGGTGCTCGGCCA
>JBEEGD010000287.1:0-7101 GCA_041166685.1 Acidimicrobiaceae bacterium
GCCAGGCCGATCTCGAGGCAGGGGCCGCGCAGGTCACGCCCGAGACCCTCGCGACCGTCATCTACACGTCGGGACCGACGGGGCCACCGAAGGGCGTGATGCTGTCGCACTACAACATCGCGTGGACGGCCGAGAGCTTGAAACGGGCGTTCGGCGACGACATCGATCTCACGGGCTTTCGCGTCGTGTCGTATCTGCCGATGGCGCACATCGCGGAGCGCATGACGAGCCACTACCAGCAGGCCATCAACGCGTATGAGGTCACGGTGTGCCCCGATGCCGGCCAGGTCGCGTCCTACTTCAAGGCCGTGCGACCCCAGATTGCGTTTGGTGTGCCGCGTGTGTGGGAGAAGATCAGCGCCGGTGTGATGGCCGCCATCGCCGCGGATCCTGACAACAAGCGTCAGTTCGACGAGGGCATCGAGGCAGCCAAGCCGATCGCGATCGCGCGAGCGTGGGGTCAGTCGACCTCCGAACAGGATGCAACGTGGGACTTCCTGCAGGACGTCGCCTTTCGACCGGTGCGCGAGCTGATCGGCCTCGACCAGTGCCAGTTCGCCATCACCGGCGCCGCGCCGATCCCTCGAGAATTGCTCGAGTGGTACAACGCGCTGGGCGTGCCGCTGTCCGAGATCTACGGCATGTCGGAGTCGTCAGGGCCGATGACGTGGGCGCCGAGCCGCATCAAGCCCGGCACCGTCGGCCCCGCGATCCCGGGTTGCGACGTGACGCTGGCCGACGACGCGGAGGTGATCTGCCGCGGCGGCAACGTGTTCATCGGCTACCTGAACGACCCCGAGAAGACGTCCGAGGCCCTCGACGACGACGGATGGTTGCACTCCGGTGACATCGGTGAGATCGACGACGACGGCTACTTCCGCATCGTCGACCGCAAGAAGGAGCTGATCATCACCGCCGGGGGCAAGAACATCAGCCCGGCCAATCTCGAAGCAGCGCTGAAGACGATTCCTCTGGTCGGTCAAGCGTGCGCCATCGGTGATCAGCGCCCGTTCGTGTCGGCGCTCGTCGTCCTCGACCCCGACGTGGCCGCGGCGTGGGCGAAGTCACACGGCATGCAGTACACATCGCTCTCCGACCTGGCGAACAACGACCAGGTGATCGAGGAGATCGAGCGGGGTGTCGGCGAAGTGATGGCGCCGTTCAACAACGCGGAGAAGGTCAAGAAAGTCAAGGTGCTCGGCGAGGAATGGCTGCCAGACTCGGAGGAGTTGACGCCCACCTCGAAGCTGAAGCGGCGCGGCATCCACGCCAAGTACGCCACCGAAATCGAAGCCTTGTACGCCCGCTAACTCGAAATCCCACTCAGACGTACACAGATCTGTGTACGTCTGAGTGGGATTTGCCGCTTGGAACATGACTGTCACCCTTCTTGCTCGCGATCTCACGCTGTCCTTCGGCGACCACCTCGTCCTCGACGCGGTCGAGGTGGGGCTCGCGGGACGCGACCGGGTGGGCATCGTCGGGCCGAACGGCACGGGGAAGACCACGCTGCTACGCGTGATCGCGGGGTTGCAGGTCCCCGATCGCGGATCGGTGTCCCTCGCGCCCCCGAGCGCGACCGTCGGGTACTTACCCCAAGAACCGGAACGGCGCGCCGGCGAGAGCGTGCGCGCCTTCCTCGCGCGGCGCACCGGGGTCACCGACGCCGCGCTCGAGTTGGAATCGGCGACGGCGGTCATCGCCACGGAAGCAGAGCGCTACGACGTCGCATTGCATCGTTGGCTCGCGCTCGGCGGCGCAGATGTCGACGCCCGCATCGGGGTCGTGTGGGCCGATCTCGGCCTCGACGCCGATCTGCTCGATCACGACATGACCACGCTGTCAGGAGGTCAAGCGGCGCGGACGTCGCTGGCCGCCATCCTGCTCGCGCAGTTCGACGTGTTCCTGCTCGACGAGCCCACCAACGACCTCGACTTCGACGGCCTGGCGCGGCTCGAGGGCTTCCTCGACGACCTTCCCGGTGCGGCGATGATCGTGTCGCACGATCGCGCCTTTCTCGAGCGGACGATCACGAGCGTGCTCGAGCTCGACGAGCGCAGCCACCAAGGACGGCTGTTCGCCGGAGGATGGCTCGCATACCTCGAAGAGCAGGCCACGGCTCGGCGGCATGCCGAAGCGGCGTACGACGAGTACCGAGACAAGCGGCGAGGACTCGAGGAACGTTCTCGGGCACAACGACAGTGGGCCGTCCAAGGTGTCACCAAGGAAAAGAAGAACCCCAAGGACAACGACAAGGCGCAACGCGACTTCCGTCTGAACCGCACCGAGAAGCAAGCGGCCAAAGTGCGAGTGACCGAGAAGGCGCTCGAGCGTCTCGATGCAGTGGAGAAGCCGTGGGAAGGGTGGCAGCTGCAGCTGTCGATTGCATCGGCGCCGCGCTCAGGCGCTGTCGTTGCTCGCCTCGACGCTGCGGTCGTGCAGCGGGGCGACTTCACGCTCGGGCCCATCGACGTTGAAATCGGTTGGGCCGAGCGCGTCGCCATTCTCGGCCCGAACGGAAGCGGCAAGACGACGATGCTCAACGCGTTGCTCGGCCGTCTGCCACTGGCATCGGGCACGCAGTGGCTCGGCCCCGGCGTGGTCGTCGGCGAGATCGATCAAGCCCGCAACCTGCTGACCCGAAGCGAGCCAGTGCTCGATTCGTTCGTTCGGGCCAGCGGCCTGAGCCGTCGGCAGGATGCCCGGTCGTTACTCGCAAAGTTCGGCCTCGGTGCCGAACACCTGAGCCGTCCGGCGGCGTCGCTGTCACCCGGCGAACGAACCCGCGCGGTGCTCGCGGTCCTCATGGCCCGGGGTACCAACTGTCTCGTGCTCGACGAGCCCACCAACCACCTTGATCTCGCCGCGATCGAGCAGCTCGAGCAAGCTCTCGATACGTTCGACGGAACGCTCTTGCTCGTCACCCATGACCGTCGGCTGCTCGACGCGGTGCGCATCGATCGCTCGATCACCATCGGCAGACTCCCGGCCCGCCGGGACGGTCGTTAGAGTCACGAGCTGGTGCTCGAGACCTTCGCGGCTCCCCCGACCTGCACTCGGGTGCGATTCACGTCTGACGAGCTGACGTCGCTCTGTCCCCTCACGGGCCAGCCGGACTTCAACTCCGTCGAGATCGACTATGCGCCGAACTTGCGTTGCATCGAGTCGAAGTCGTTGAAGCTGTACCTGTGGTCGTTTCGCGACAAGCAGGCTTTTGTCGAACAGCTCGCGGCGGACATCGCGGCCGAACTGCAACGCGCCGCGGAACCGCTGCACGTGCGGGTGACGGTCACGCAGCACACGCGTGGTGGCATCGTCACTGAAGCGACCGCAGAGCTACCTGCACTACCGGCCTGAGTACTCCACGCCTGCAGTGCAGGTCTCGCGCACGACAACCTTGTTGAGCCCCGCCAGGCTGTCCGACAGCCGCTCCCAGATCCACACGGCGACGCGCTCACTCGTCGGGTTCTCGAGGCCGTCGATGTCGTTGAGATAGCGATGGTCGAGTTGGTCGTACAGGGGTGCGAAGGCCCGCTCGATGTCGGCGAAGTCCATGACCCAGCCGGACTCCGGGCCCACCTCGCCCTCGACGTGGATCGTGACGTGGAAGGAGTGCCCGTGCAACCGAGCGCACTTGTGGTCGGGTGCGACGTTCGGCAGCCGGTGGGCCGCCTCGAACGTGAACTCCTTGAACACCTCGATCACGGGATGCCCAAGTACTTGTGGGTCTGCACACTCAGCCGCCACTGCGGATGGGCGAGGCAGTAATCGATCGCCGCGGTGGTGTGCGCGTCGCGGTCGGGCCCATCCATCGGTTGCAGGAAGAAGCGGGCAAAGCGGAGGTGCTCGTAGCGCTCGGGCTCGCCGCCCTCCTGTCGGTAGATGAGCTTCAACTCGTCGCCGCGTGTCACCACGAGTTCGGCTTCCGCCTTCGGGCTGACGCACACCCAGTCGATCCCCGTGGGTACCGGCAGCGTGCCGTTGGTCTCGATGGCGATCTCGAAATCGCGTGCATGCAGCGCGTCGATCAGGGCACCGTCGAGTTGCAACAGCGGCTCGCCGCCGGTGCACACGACGAATCGGGTCTTGCCGGCGGTATCGGCGACGTGTTCGGCGAGCGCAACGGCGTCCGCGAATTGTCCGCCGCCGGGGCCGTCAGTGCCGACGAAGTCGGTGTCGCAGAAACGGCATACCGCGTTGGCACGCTGCGCTTCCCGACCCGACCACAGGTTGCAACCAGCGAAGCGACAGAAGACGGCCGCTCGACCGGAGTGAGCGCCCTCGCCCTGCAAGGTGGCGAACACCTCTTTCACGACGTAGCCCATCACGCATACCTCGTTGGATCGGCAACGCCCGCCTCGGTGAAACCCTTCTGGCGCAGCCGGCACGCGTCACACTCGCGGCACGCGCCGCCGTCTTGGGTCGGGTCGTAGCAACTGATCGTGACGGCGTAGTCGACATCCAACGCGAGACCGGCGCGGATGATCTCGGCCTTTGTCATGTCGATGAGTGGGGCGCGGACCCGCAGCGTCGCAGTGCCCTCGACTCCTGCCTTGGTCGCGAGGCGAGCCATTGCCTCGTAGGCCGCCAGGTACTCGGGACGGCAGTCGGGGTAGCCGCTGTAGTCGAGCGCGTTGACGCCAACGAAGATGTCGTTGGCACCGAGCACCTCGGCCCACGCCAGCGCAAACGACAAGAAAATGGTGTTGCGAGCGGGCACATACGTCACGGGAATGTGGGTGGCGTCGACGCCGCTCTTGGGCACGTCGATGTCGTCGGTCAAGGCCGAACCGCCGAAGGCGCGGAGATCGATGTCGACGATGCGATGCTCGATCGCGCCGACGTTGGAGGCGATCTTCGTCGCGGCTTCGAGCTCGACGGCGTGCCGTTGCCCGTAACGGAAGCTCATCGCGTAGACGGCGTAGCCGTCGTGCCGGGCCATGGCCGCGACGGTGGCCGAGTCGAGTCCGCCGGAGAGCAACACGACCGCGGCGCGACTCATGACGTGAACGCCTCGTCCACGAACGCCAGTGTCCGAGCGAGCATCACGTCTCCCGCGCCAGACAGCAGATGGCCTTCTCCCGGGAGCACCACCAGCTCACCGGTCCCGGCGATGAACCGCACCATCTCGCTGGCCTGCGGCGGCAACAACTCGTCACGCTCACCATGGAACATGAGCATCGGTCGGCCGTTGAGCTCGTCGGCCTGCTCGCATCCCGCCGACTGCGTCGCAAAGGTGACAACCCCTTTGACCACGTCGGCCAGCGCGCAGGCAGTGCGAATCGCGATCGCGCCGCCGAACGAGTGGCCCACCGTGACCGCGTCGCGCGCACCGCCCCGCGACGCGAGATCGACCGCCGCGCACATGTCGATGGTGCAGCCGTCCAAGTCGTTGGGCCGGCGGTAGCTGATGCGCAAGGTGCCCATCCCCCGTTCGGCGAGCGCTTCGCCGAGCTGGTGATACAGGCCGCCCGCGGGACCGAGCAGCCCTCCCATCGCACCGCCACCGGCGACGACGATGTGCTCGGCGTCGCGGGGACCGTGCCACAGGATCGTGAGCAGCCCCCGCATCGTGAAGACCTCGACGTGCCGCAGATCCGGGGTGAGATCGACCTCTTGCACGGCGAGGGCGTCCAGCAAGTCGAGGGGTGCGGTCACGCTGGGCAGCGTAGGAGGCGGCGGGAGTGCGAACATCTGCCCATGCCGTCATCGAACCTCGTGACATCGCTCGGCGAACTCCAAGCCCTGTACCGGCCGGCCGGCCGGGGGGCGCTCGACAAGGTGATCGATCGACTCGATGATCATTGCCGGGACTTCATTGCGCACTCGCCTTTCGTCGTCGTTTCCACCGCCGACCGTCGAGGACGGTGTGACGCCTCCCCCAAGGGCGGACCTCCGGGCTTCGTCCAGGTTCTCGGCGACGAGCAGCTCGCGTGGGCCGATCTCGCCGGCAACAACCGGTTGGACTCCATGCGCAACCTCATGTCGAACGCAGGCATCGCGCTGCTCTTTCTCATTCCTGGGCTCGACGAGACGCTGCGCGTGAACGGAGAGGCCGTCATCACCAAGGACCCCGCGATCCTCGAGCGCTGCGCGATCGACGGGACAGTTCCCCGCGTCGCAGTGAGCGTGGTCGTACGCGAGGCCTACATCCACTGCGCGAAGGCCTTTCGGCGCTCGGCGTTGTGGCAGCCGTCCGCGTGGCCTGATCGGACCGACATGGCCACCGCTGCGTGCATGCTGCGCGATCACGCCGGACTTCACGACCTCGAGGTGGGCGTGATCGAGGAAGCGCTCGAGACCGATTACGAGCGCTCGTTGTGGCAGGCCGGCGGCCACAGCCCCTCCGAGGACAGGGAAGCCGTCACGCCTCGTTAGTCAGACGGGTGGCCCACGCCGCGTAGAGCGGATCCCCGCGCTGCCCGAACGGGATTCGTTGTCGGACGACGGCTTGGCTCCACGCGCCCGCACGCCGGAAGTACTCGGCGACCACGGCACAATGCTGTTCGTCGCCGGTCGCCAGCCATCCCTTGATGGCCTTGGTCGGGAAGCACCGGTTCGAGAAGGTGCATACGAACTGGCCGCCCGGGCGCACGACCCGCGCGACATCGCGAAACACCTCGATCGGACGAACGAGATAGTCAACCGACACACAACACACCGCCGCGTCGAACGACCCGTCAGGTAGCGGCAGCCGAGGTTCTGTGTTGAGGTCGTGCACGACCCGATCGGTCGCCTGAGGGTTCGCGTCCAGCTCAGCCGCGTTCATGCCGAGAACCGTCAGCCGTCGCGGCGGTTGCCGGAAGTGCGACACCCACGAACTCATGAGGTCGAGTACTTCGCCGTCGAGTTGCAGTTCGTCGTACAACGCGCCCACTGCCGCGATGGCACCGTCGTCGATGTGCGTCACCAGCCGAGGCCACGAATAGAACTCCGGGTCAGAGGATGGGTCCGTTCGATCGAAGAACCCGGCCGGGAATCCGTCGTAGGGATCGTTGGTCATGTCGATGATGGAACACTTGTGCGCTTGCTGCAGTCTGAGCAAAGCAACGCCGGCAAGGAGAAGACGTGAGCGAGGGCGGCTATGCAGCCGGGGTACTC
>JBEEGD010000288.1:0-4155 GCA_041166685.1 Acidimicrobiaceae bacterium
ATCGCCTGGACGTGTTCGTCGCCGACACCGGCGTTGACGTGGCGCCATTCCCCGGCTTCCTGAGCCACCTCGTGCTTTCGGCACCGCACGGTCGCTTCGTGGATGCCACCGCCAACGTCGCACAGCAGCCCGGCTATACGCATTGCGCGGCGGCGGGCGACGTCGATGGGGACGGCGATGTCGATCTCTTCCTCGGGCAGTCGCCGCCGCGGATCCTCGTCAACGACGGGACCGGCCACTTCTCAGACGCCGGCAAGCGACTGCCAGCGTCGCTCTCTGCGGCGGGGGTGCTCACACGCGCCGAGCTCGTCGATGTCGACGGCGACGGCCCCGCCGACCTCGTGCTGCTGGGCGATCGGATTGCTTCGGCCGTGCTTGTCAACGACGGCACCGGTTCGTTCAGTGAGCTTGCTGACGCGCTGCCGCCCAAGCCCTTCGCTGACGACGCCATCGGCACTGCCATCGAGCCCTTCGACCTCGACGGCGATGATGATGTTGATCTGTTATTGAGCTGGACGAAGGGTACGCCGTTCTACAAGGGCCGGTGGATACAGGCGCTCGTCAACAATGGCAACGGCACCTTCCGCGACGAGACCCAGCGACGCCTGCCGCAGACGACCAACGCCGACCAGTGGGTCTACGATCTCGTACCGGGCGACCTCAATGGCGACAGCTTCGTTGACGTCGGCCTCGACCTCGGCCCGACCTTCGCCGATCCCGCCCACAGCCTGTCGCCGGTCTTTTTCCTGAACCGCGGCGACGGCACGTTCGAACCGTTGCCCGCGAGTGCGTTCGCGGATCCGCCGTTTGGCCAATTCCGCCTTGTCGACAGCGACGGCGACGGACGCACGGACGTTGTCAGCGCGTGGGCCGCTCCGTCCGGCGTCGAGACCTTTGCGGTTTCGACGCGCACGTCGTGACGATGGACCCGTACCACGTCCTCGGCGTTGCCAGCGAGGCGAGTGCCGACGAGATCCACGTCGCGTACCGCCGCCTTGCGCGCCGGCTGCATCCTGACGCCGGCGGTAGCGACGCGGCGCAGATGGCGCTCGTGAACGACGCGTGGCGGATCCTGTCGGATCCGGCGCGGCGGTTGGCCTACGACGCCACGGTCGGCACACATCCAGGCCCGGCTGTCGCCCCGGCTCCGGCTGGCGCGGACGGCGCCCGCGACGTTGGTCTGCGGCTGCGACCACACCTGCAACTGATCGTGATCACAGCGCTGGCGCTGATGTTCATCATGTTCGTGGCGATCGTTCTCATCGGCTTCGGTCGAGTTGGCGTGACACCGCAGCCCTGATGCCACAGCGGATGGTCGACGTTGGCTTCTTCCGCACAGCTACGTCGAGCCGCGCGTCGGACCGGACGCAATGGTCGTCGGGATTAAGTAACGCCGAAGGGCGCTCTACATCGGCTGGCTATGCAAGATCGTCGCCGACCAGATCAGACGGCTCCGGGCGCGTGTCGACGAAGGCGACACCGGTGCGCTCGGCGCTATGTGCTGTGTCGCCAACCACACGAGTGCTGCCCGCGAACCGCGTCCGCGGCCAATCAAGTCGGGTCGAAAAGGAACCGGTGCTGACCTGCCTGCTTCATACCTTGAACCCAGAAACTGGCTCGTCATTCGGTCCAAAATCGGCAACGTCTCGCAATGCTGTGACCAGGACGAACACTTTGTGCGTGCCGGCACGATCGCGTAAGGACGCGAATTCGTAGGCCCTGCGTAGGCCTCTTCGAACATGTCACATGCTCTTCTGTTCCATCGTCGGTCTCATCCGTCTCGTGGGATCTCACCAGTAGCCAGGACTTAAGCACCTGGATAAGCACCCGCCACGATTAGTTAGGGGCGCGTGCCGGGAGCCGATCGCTCGCTTATTGGGGGCAGGGGTGTGGCGCGGACGCCGGGTACCATCGTCCCGATGGTCACGAAGCTTCGCCTCGATCCCGAGTTGGCGGCCGTGGTCGAACGCGCACGACGGCGCGCCGAAGAGATGGGGGAATTGCCTCACAAGCCGTTCCCGCCGTTCGAGTCAAAGATCCCGCCCGAGCTAGCTGAGGTCATCTTGGAACTGCTTCGCGATGGCACGTACGCTGAGGCCGTGGCGCGTATCGCCGCCGATGACCCCGAGCTCGCTGATCAGTAACTCAACGTCGTGATCGTGGTTGACGATCATCACCTCTTTGCGGCGCTCGCCCGTCGTGCCGTCGGGCAGAGCGTTCTCCCACCGCAGCGCGTGCACATCGTCGCGGCCCGCGAACAACGACCGGAACAACCGCACCTTCTCCGCACGCGGCGAGGAACTCTCGACCGGTGCCGAGCGAACGTCGTCCGGTCGCGAGCCGTCGAACAGTTGTGACGACCACGCCGACACGACGTCATCACCGGCTCGACCGTCGAGTCCGAGAAGACCACGTAGCCGCAAGTTCTCCGCGCGCAATGCAGCCAACTCGGCCTGCAACTCGTCAACGGGCGGGGTCTCGTTGATCCACAGATGATGCTCGCTCCCGTTCAGCGAGCCGAGCCATTCGGAGCAGAGTCGATCGCTTCGAGGTTTACCGAGAGGTATACGGGAGGTTTACCGACTCGACACCCTCCCCGGGTATCCCTCCGCACAACGCTCTGACCTGCGGAAACGTGCGGAAACGTGCGCGAATCGTGCGCCCTGTGCGCCCCCTGGGATTCGAACCCAGAACCTGCGGATTAAGAGTCCGTTGCTCTGCCATTGAGCTAGAGGCGCAATAGGCGGACGAACCTACTCGTCCACCATTCGGGTGACCGAGGGGACTTGAACCCCCGACCTCCAGGGCCACAACCTGGCGCTCTAACCGAGCTGAGCTACGGCCACCATGTGGAGGGGTCAGTGTAGGTGACCCGGTTCGGCGGCCCGTAGCTCTTCCCGGCGCGAGACTTGGCGACCGTGACGCACACCGTGGTGGAGTTCGATGCGCTGCTCGGAAGCGACGGCGCCGCGGCCATCGTGGACCTCTGCGAGCGATTCGGCCGCTACGGGATGTACAGCCAGGAGTACGTCGAATCCGAGATCGGACACGGTCTGTCGCAGCGCCACGACGCCGCCTCGAACTTCGTGCGCACGGGTGGTCGGTTCGCTCGTGACGAGCCAGCTGCCACGCTCGCGGCTCGCACGAATTACTTCCGTGAGGAGTACGCCTACGGGGCCGAGCCCATCATCGAGGGCATCGAGCCCTATCTCTTCCACGAGGGATTCGCCGATGCGGCGCGCAAGGTCCACGGACGAACCGTGATCGAACCGGCGATCGTGTTCGCCAACCTCATGGTCCCGGGTCAGGAACTGGCAGTGCACACCGACGTGCCCGAGTTTCGCGGGTGCAACCGCAAGGTCATGCCGCAGTGGCTGCTGGTGGCGATGCACCACTCCGGTCTGTTCGACGTGTGGCGGATGCCGATCGCAACGGGCGTGGCCTGGTTCCACGATTGCGAAGGTGGCGAGTTTTGCTTCTACCCCGACGGCGCCGAAGGCACGCCGGTGGCCAAGCCAGTCACCTACGACACGGCCTTGCTGTTCGACGCAGACAGCGTGTTCCACGGTGTCGACCGCATTGACGCCGAGGGCGCGGGGCGCGACATCGCTCCGCTGCGCCCAGGCATGTCGCTCGATTTTGCCGGTGACCGCCAGTGGGTGGTGCACGACGGTGACGACGTCGTCGCGAACTACAAGTGGGACGAGCTGCGCTTCAGCGTGTCGTGGAAGGCGTACTGCTTCGAGGACGAACGCGAGCAACAGACATGGCGCGAGCACGCAGACGACCTCACGCTCGACTATGTGGTTGGTCGTCTCGTTGAGGACTTGAGGGCTCGCGGGCGCATTGCGCGCGATGTGCCCGGCAACCCGGACCTCGCCCTCATGATCATCGACGAGTACATCCGGTTCCCGGAGGCTCAGGCCGTCGGCTGACGCCGTTCGAGTCCCGCGGCCTCATAGGCCGCGTCGATCACCCGCATGTTGGCGATGGCGTCGGCCGACCCCGTCTTGATCGGCTCTCCCCGTAGCACCGCGCCGGAAAACGCTCGCAGTTGGTACACGTAGGTCGCCTCGCGAGGGAAGCGCGGTCCTTTCTGCCTGCCATCAGTCGTGCGGATCGACACTCGGTGGAAGAACTGCGGGGCGTACGGGT
>JBEEGD010000289.1:0-3434 GCA_041166685.1 Acidimicrobiaceae bacterium
ACGGACTCGATCGCCTCGGACAGCCGACCAAGGAGCTGGTCGCGGGTGCCGTTGTCCATGGTTCCCACCCTCCTCTGTGCCGTGGCGTGAGGACCACACCCGAGCAATCGACCGCGAGCCTCGTCGATCACGCTTGTCACGTCTTCGTATCCCCTCGGGACCGCCGAGCACGTTGCGGGCAGTGAGATCTCCGTGGCCGAACCGCAGCCGGGTATGCACGCGATTGGCGATGGCCACCAGTTGCACGGTTTGCGCATCGGTAAGCAACTCCCCCCCGAGCAAGTGTCAGTCGCCCCACTGAGTTGAGCCGACGCAGCCAGCGACGCTCAGGGTTGAACGCGCGCAAGCGGTGAGCGTGTCTTGGTTATCAGCGTCCCGTCCGGAGGCCACTCGAGCGTCGAGTAGTTCGTGACCAGCCGAGGCACTGCTCCAGTATCACGCCGCAACGTCTGGGTCAGCGAACGGAGGCGCGTAGCCTGACGCCAAGGCAAACAACTCGAGTTGGATGTTGTCTGGATCGCGAAGCACGACCACCGAGGCATACGGCATGTCGTTGATCGCTGAGTGCGCCACGCCACAGCCATCAAGGTGCTCAACCCACTTCTCAAGCTCAGCGCGAGACCCGACGGCCAGCGCCAGGTGATCGAGCCCTACCCGGAACTCGGAGAACACTCCGTCCTCGCCTGGGTCATGTTGGATCAGACCGAACGTGAGTCCCGTGGGCCGATGCATGACGTGACGCACGCGGGCGGTCAATCCGGGCGCGTCGTGCTCCGGATTCGTCCCCAGCTGCTGCATGCCAAGAGTCTGCTCGTACCAGATGGCGCTTCGATCGGCGTCATGCACGGTCAGCTCAACACGCGAGATGCCGGTGAACTCAGGCATGGTTGTACTCCCGGGGAGGTCCAACTCGCGCCGCAGAGCGGAGAGCGCATGGTGGCCGCACTGGCGAAGTGCTACCACCTCCCGGTGCGCGTATGACGATGTCGGCCGGGTATCGCCGATCGCCGGCTCGAGGGCGATCACGAAACTGCGTGATGCCAAGCGCTTCGGCCGCCGAGCGCGCGAGCGATGTAGCCGGCATCTCCGAGCGTGTCCTAGCAGTGGTAGAGCGCGCCGCCAGACGTCACAACATGCCGTACTTCTCGTCGTGGTGTGCGTCCGCATCAGGAGCTACTACCCCTTTGGGCAGTGGTGCCTGCAGGCTGACCCTTCGACCGTCAGGATCTCTGACGATGGCTTCGACAACGCCCCAATGCTGCGGTGTGAACGGCTGCGCAAAGTCAGCGGGTCGGTCGGGAGCGAACGCCGTCGAGTCCGCCACCCGAAGGATCGGATGCGTCTCGAGCTCGGTCCCGAGTTGTTCGCTGATGAACACATACGGTCCGCCCGCCGGATGCTCCCACTGGCCCGATCCGTGGTCTGTCGCGAAGACGTTCTTGAACCCGAGCGACGCCCAGAAGGCGGCCGCAGCCCCGTAGTTCCTGGTCTCGACGTACAAGCCCGCAAATCCTTCAGTTGCCACGCTTGGTTCCCCCTCTTGGCTTTCGTCGGTCGAGGTACTCGCGGAGCGCGGCCTCGACGATGGCGGACAGCGACTGCTCCGTCTCCACGGCGTGGTGCTTGACCGCTCGGATGGTGTCGATCGGGAGGTACACGTTGAATTGCTTCACCGACCGGCTCTCGACCACTGCTAGGATACTAGCAAGTTAGGAATGCAAGTCATAGGCCGCGCGAGCGGCCTTTAGATCTCCGTCACGGACAAGAGGTGCCAGTCCTCGGGGATCCCTTTCAGTGCGCGCAGGCCGCGATTCTCGAACAGGATTCCTGACCCGGCAACGAGATCTCCGACCGTGCGCGTGATGAGAACTTCGCCAGCATTCGCCACTGAGCCGACGCGGGCCGCTATGTGAACCGCGAGCCCGCTGAGATCGCTCCCTCGAACCTCGCATTCCCCAGTGTGCAGTCCGGCTCGTAGGTCGATTCCGAGCTCCTTGACGGCGTCGATCATCGCTCGGGCACATCGAATCGCGCGGGCGGGACCATCGAAGGACGCAAAGAACCCGTCCCCGGTTGTCGTGATCTCGCGGCCTCCAAAACGGCGGAGTTGACGCCGTGACACTCGATCGTGTGCGTCGAGAAGCGAGCGCCAACGCCTATCGCCGAGCGCAACTAGCCGCGTAGTCGAGTCGACGATGTCCGTGAACAGGACGGTGGTCAGGACTCGATCGACGTCAACGGTCGGCCGTTCGCCCGTCAAGAAGGCGGCGATCTCGCTCGCCACGATGTCGTAGCTTGCGGGCGATATCGCGCCATCTGCCGACGGCAGCTCGACGAGCGTCGCACCGCTGATGTGGTCGGCGATGTATCGGCCATGCTCCACTGGAACGAGCTGGTTCTCCGAGAAGTGCAGCACGAGCGTCGGGGCTTGAATGTGCGGCAGGGCGCTTCTGACGTCGAGGCTCTCGAGGATGTAGCGAACCTGAGTGACCGCGGTGCGCGGCGTGGCGGCCGCTCGAAGCTGCTTCGCGAGGAACGATGCAAACCCGACATCGTCCGCCATGCTCGGCGCGACCGCGTGAACGAAATCCGGCGTTCCCCACAGCTGACCGACGACTTCAACGAGTGCGTCGACGGTCTCTTTCGACGCGCCGATGGGATACTCGTCGCCGACGAGATACCGAGCGGAAGCGTTTACGAGCACTAGAGCGCTCACCCGCTCCGGGTGCATGGCGGCGAACAAGATTGCAATGGGTGCCGCGTCGAGCACCGCGACGATGGCCGCGGTCTCCGAGCCCACCGCGTCCAGTACCGCTTGCACGTCGTCAGTCCACTCTTCCCACGTCGGTAGGGCGTTGCGGGGCACCGAGTCAGACCCACCGGTGCCTCGTCGGTCGAAGACGATCAAACGGTTGAACGACGCCAACCGATCGACGAAGTTCTCCAGCGACATCCTCCGCATAGAGGTCGACGTGGCTTCCGATCCCGTAGAAGTAGAGGAGATCCGAAGGTCCGTCGCCGAGCACTTGGTACGCGACGTCGGCGTCGCCGACCGCCACATACTTCGTATTCTTCTCCGCCACAGGTGACCATCATCGCGGCCAACTCCTCGCAGAGCGAGTCCCGCCGGCACTACTCGAGCGGTCACACGTTCCCCCGATATTGCTGCACCGGGAAGTGCGTCGGCCGGATGACCTGAGTGGGCGCACATCGGCGCTGTCGCGCTCGCGGAATAAGGGCGCGAGACCCCGTTGTGCATTACCCCGAAACGAATCCTCGAGAACGAGTCAAGGAGCGCTCACGCCGGCATCACAGGCGGCCAACAGCGACCTCACAGGGACCGCGGGCAGTCTGTCTTCAGCTACCTGAGCAAGCGGAGCGCCATCATGCAAGATCACGAACCAACAAGCCCCCACGAGTCCCTTCCGAGTCGT